>CAZOXS010000103.1:0-10120 GCA_964583785.1 uncultured Victivallales bacterium | reverse complement strand
GTTTGTTGCCTGGGCCGGGCGGACGGCATCAATCACCAGCCGTGCCCCATCAGTCTCGAAGCGGATCGCGATCGCCCGCTGGTGCAGCACGGCCATACTGCGAGCATAGCGCCCCGCCGCTACGACCGTGCGTGCCGCCGTGCGCAGACGGTTGCCCCGCATCGAACGCACGAACTCGGGCACGGTGACCGCCGTGATGACACCAATGATCACCAGGACCAACAGCAACTCAATCAACGTAAAACCGGTGCGCCGCACCATAAGCCCCGCTTTCGTCGCAAAATGGGCACGATCGGTAGGATCGGACCGATCTGTCTGATCCGTCCGATCAACGCCCCTACATACTGGTGATATCGTCTCCCGACCCCATCTGCAAATCCTTGCCTGCCGAGGTGATTTTGTAGCTGCTCCCTTCGTTCTTGTAATTGAACGGGGTTCCCCATGCATCCACAAGAGAGCTGGGACCACCACGCAGGTACGGTCCGTTCCAGTTCGGTTCGCCAGAACTTGTCAGCAGATTCTCCAGCGACGATGGATAGCGTCCGGTGTCAAGCTGGTAGACATCGATCTGTGTGCTAATTGCCGCGATGCTTGCACGCGTGGCCTTGATGCGAGCGTTATCGCCGTGCTGTCCAAAATTCCCCACCACCACCGCCGCCAGGATCCCGAGAATCGCCACCACCAACAGGACCTCAATCAAAGTGAAACCCGCTTTTCGCCGGGTTACGTCTGCCTCCGTCGTGTCATTCCTGTTCATTGCTTGCCTCCTGTTTTGCCGATGATTTTCAACATGATGGTAATCTACCCGATTCCGGTTCGCTACGCAACACCTGTTGTGAGGAATTGCTGGACGTCGCCCGTCCTTGATGCGAGACTACGCGACCATTGAAAGGAAGTTGATATGCTAGGAAACCGAACCAATATGTTGACACAGCAATTCTCAAATCGGCGCACCGAACTCATGCGTCGGATTGCCCAAAAAAACGCTGTCGAGGCGGTCATGATCACCCATCCGGTGGATATCCGTTACCTTTCGGGTGCCACCGAGGGCGTATCGGCCATGCTGAGCGCGCCTGGCGGAACCACGCTTTTTACGTCAAAAATGTTCGAGGCGCGAGTTCCCAGGGAAGCGCCTGGCTGCAGCGTTGTCGTCGGAGTCAAGGCCTTCGAGGAATCGGCGCAACAGCTTAAGGCGAGTCGTTACCGCTGCGGCGTCGGCTATCAGGGCGGCAAGCTTGTCCATTCCCGTTTCCTGCAACTTACAGAGGCGATGGGACGGCGAAGACTGGTTGATATTGGGGAGACGGCAACGCAGCAGCGAACCGTAAAGGATGCCGGCGAGCTACGCTTGATCAGGCAATGCGTCCGCATCGCGGAAAAAGCGTTTCTGGTGCTGATCGGCCAGGGCGCGGCTTACCTGATGAGCCGTACCGAACGCCAATTGGCGGCGGAACTGGAATACCGCCTATGCATGCTGGGCGCGGACCGGCAGGCATTCCCCTTCAACGGCATCATCACAGCCTCCGGCCCCAACAGCGCCAGTTGCCACCACTTCCCGGGCTTCCGCAAGCCGCGTGCGGGCGAACCGTTGCTGTTCGACTGGGGGGCCGAGAAGGATGGCTACCGTTGCGATATCACGCGAGTTGTGTTCATGGGCGAGCCCGACAAGCGGATGCGTGAGATTTTCGAGGTCGTCAGCGCGGCCAATAAGGCCGGGATTGCGGCTATTCACGCCGGTGCCCTTTGCGCTGACGTGAGCGATGCCGGCTGGAATGTCGTCCGTGAGGCCGGCTTTGGCGATCATATCCGCCATGGACTCGGACACGGGTTCGGCCTCGAAATCCACGAGCCACCAGGCATCGGCGCAGGTGGTTCGCAAGCCGCGAGTGCCGATTCCGCGCGCTTGGAGGCAAACATGGTCGTCACCGTGGAGCCCGGCATTTATATCGAAGGCAAAGGCGGCGTCCGGTTGGAAGACGATGTGCTCGTCACCCCCAAGGGACACAAGGTGCTGACCACGCTGCCGAACGACCTGGCTTCAGCCGTGCTGCATTGAAAAGTGGCGGGAGCATCTTGCTCCCGATGGGGAGCTGGAAGCTCCCCCCACATTCCAATTCCCTTTACGGCCTGAGTTCCGGATCCGCCTTGCCGTCGGCATTGCCGACCCGCAGGCAGATACCGAAATGGGCACCTGCAGCCGGGGGAGCATAGGCAACGATTAACTCGTTATCGCCCTTCTTCAGGCGGCAAGTCAATTTGTGCTTCTCGGGAAGCATCGGGACGCACGCTTCAAGATCCGTGCAGATGACTTTCCCGTTCAGCCACATTTTGAACGGCGCGTTCGATCCGAACACCAGCAAGGCGTCCTGCTTTTGTCCGGCGACAAGCCGCGTTTTCATGGCATAGATGGCAATGCGCGGATCATCCGGCGCTTTCGGCAACACGCCGAACGGATTCCGCAATGGGGCCTTCTTCCATCCCTTTGCCGCCGTTGCCACCGCCAGCGAGACCTTCTTGATCGAATCCACGCCGCGTAGGCGGGCTGTCTGCCAGGTTAGCCAATCCGGCATGCGGTCCTTCTCGGCCGGTAGCGGAATGTTCTGTATGACCGGAATGCTCATGCCCTCACTGTCGGTGATGTTGCAATAGGGAAAACGCCCATGCCCATAGCTGACCGTCAGTCGTTCAAGGTACTGCTGCATCATGTCGGTATGCAACAGCACGCTGCTGCCTTGAAGGGAGGTCTTGAAGATCCCGCAGGTATTGCGCCCATCGATGTCGAACAGGGAGAATCCGGTCGGATGCCCCTTGCTGACCAGCCATCCTGCCACGTTGCCATAGGTCAACTTCACGGCCATGGAGGGTGATCCGGCAGGGCGGAACGGCTTGGGCACCAGTTCGATCCTTTCCAGCACGATTCCCGGCTTTCCCCCCTTAGCCTTGTGTACGAGCCTGTCAGCCAGCCGCGCCAGCCGCCGTCCAAGCACTTGCTGCGACTTGCCGCTGATATGGATGCCGTCATCGAGATCGAGATCAATCGCCGGTGCCACGTCAAGGTGCTTGATGCGCGACGGTAGCAACCGTTGCTGTTCCTGTATGGCGTTCCACGCGGTTCCGTCCTCGCTCGATGCATGGCAGCCGATCTGCACGACAAACCACGGAAGACCGGGCAAGGCCATGTCGCGGCGCGTGGATTCAACCAGGTTGACCATGTTCTCCGTATACCCCGCCGCATCCTTCCGGTTGGCGTCGCTTTCGCCCTGATACCATAGCACACCCGCGACCGCCTGCCCGAGTTTCGCGTAGCGGCGCATCATCGCCCCATACAGCGAGGCTCCGCCCTGATCACGAAGCGCAGGGGACCACTGGGCCATGCTGGTGCCGCCATGCGCACAGGCAATCAGCCCCTGCGGTACACCGGTACGCTTATGCATCTCGATACCGAATGCAAGACTGGGAGAGGTCCCCTTCATAAGCGCCTTGCGTTGCTTTTCGAGAATATCCCGCGATGGCCGCTGTGCCCCGTCACCGTAACCGTTGTGGAAAACATCAACGGCCTCCTCCCGGAAATGCAGTTTCTCACGCGCTATTCCCCATTCGTCACGCATGTAGAAAGCCCGTACCATCGGGTGCGGCGCGGGGGCTTCGCAAAGGTTCCCCATTCCCTCCATGTTCGACTGCCCGCCCAGGATCCAGACGTCGCCGACAAAGACATCCTGCACGGTCATGGACTCGAGCGTCTTGCGGCCCTGCACGATGCGCAAACCGAGGCGGTACGGGCCACCGGTCGGCAATCCCTTGATCTCTGCCTGGAACCGGCCATCCGCCGCCTGTCCGGCCGGATGCCATTCGCTTTCACCGGCAATCCTGATCTGCAAGTTCCCCACAGCCGTGCAACCGCCACGAATCACGGCCTGACCAAACCCTCGCTTGTCACGCTGCAATACCTGTCCATTCATCAATCCATGCTCGATATTCATACGTCCCTTCATTCTCCTGTTTTGCGTAACCGCGTTGAACTCTCGTAAAGGCCGCCACGGCGGTTGCGCGCCAGCCACTGCTCCTCATGACTCCTGATAACGTCAAGCCATTCGCGCCGCCGCTCGCCCGCATCGCCCTCGCCGAACTGGCCGAACCGGCCACGATGGATGGCGTAGCGGCTCATGGCGATGGTGTGCGCGAATTCGCGCATCACCAGCTCCGCGTCATCGCCGGACGGGCGCGCTGAGGCCAGATCCGCCGCCAGCTTATCCAGCCACGCTTCAGCCTTGTTGTATTGCGCACGAGTGACCTTGGAAAGGTCCAGCGACTCGGGGGTCATATTCCAGAACAGCAACTGGTTGATCGCCGAGCAGTTCCCCCGTTTCAGTCCTGGCAGTCGCTTCAGGGTACGCCCCAGATCAAGGCACAATTGGCCCAGTTTGCCGGTCGGTTCAGCAAAGAAGTGACGACTGATCGCGCCAGCCAGATCAGCATCCCGATTTGCCTTAAGCCCCCAGCTGTAGGCGGCCCCGGCGGCAAACCCCACATAGCTGATCGGCAGGATCTGATGGTGGCCGCCATCGCCCCAATCGGTATTCAGGAAACCGGTCGCGCCATGCCGCAATCCATTTTCCGCCGCGTTTTCCAGGTTAGCCAGGCAGTTATCAGTTCGCCCCGTGATACTGTTCCAGGCACTCGTGCCCGGGCAGACATGATACTCGATGCCAGCACTGGCGAAGGCGGGGCACTGGCGGGAATAAGGATGGTCCCCCTCATATCCCCAGCACAACGCCAGAATATCAGGCGGCAGTTGCTTGATCAGCTCGGGTTGGCGCAGGATGATATCCCCCCAGAACTGCATGCGCCGCCCCTTCTTCGTACAAAGCTTGTGGATCCGCTTGATGAAATCCAGGTAGACAGCCGTGACGCTGGTCTTGTCCGTCCTAGCTTTGCTGCGTCCCTTACCTAGCTCCCATGTCTCATCGCACCCGACATTGAAAGTCTGACAGGCGAAGTTCGGCAGGTATTCGTCGTAAAGGTTTTCCAGGAACCGGATGCTCGCGGCATTCGGGGCCAGGCAATCGGTGGCGGGGTTGTCGGGACACTCGGCCAGATGCCGGTACTGCGGATGCCTCAGCCAGCGGCCGAAATGACCGAAGGAGTTGAGGTTCGGCACCAGTTCGATGAAGCGATCCGCGCAGTACTGGTCGAGCGCCAGGATCTCCTCGTGGGTGAACGGGCTGGCATCGCACCAGACGGGGGAATGGGCGGAGAACGCGAACGTGTGTTCAATATAGAGCTGCAGCTGGTTGATGCGCATTCCGGCCAGCCGGTCAATCAGCAGCTTGCAGGTTGCGATCGTCGGAACCTTGCAGCGGCTGACATCCAGCATCACCCCGCGCAAGGGAAAATCCGGCCTGTCTTGTATCGCCAGCGCTGGCGGATGCATGCCAAACTGCCCGATCAATTGCGCGAAGGCGAGAACGCCATAGTAGGCACCGGCTTCACCGCCCGCCTGCAATACGCGGACCGTATGGCCTAGCGTGAGGGCGAACGCTTGATCCGACAGCCCCTTCACACCTGTACGAATCGTAAGCAGGATTTCCCCCGCCTGCGGCGGTGCCGCCGCCACCCGGATGGTCTTGTTCAGGCGATGGCCGATCTGATTGACACTCTCCCCGATCCGTTCGCGTAGCCTCCGGCTGCATGCCGCCGGTAACACAATCCAATCCGCGGTCCCAAGGTCAAGGCGTTCCGGGCTCGATGTGCATTCGCGCGGTAACGGGAAAAGGTCTATCTTCATTCGGGCTCCTTGTTGACATTTTCATCCTGCTGCTCTTGCATGACCAGCTCGACCAGCTCGGGCAACTTGCCGCTGCGGAACATCCGCCAGATCGGGATTCCCTCGTCAAGCTGCTGTTGCTTCCAGATCGCCGCATGGCGAAGCAGGAAGATCACCAGCAGCAGCGACAGCAGCGCGATCGTACCGGCAACCAGTCGATGATGGCGGTCAATCCAGTCGCGCACCGGATGGAACACGGCCCGCCAGAGCCGCTCCCGCCGCTCATCGCTCAACCGCAGCTCCCCGTTTGGACCCTCGGCATCCGCCCGTAACGCGGTCAGCGTCTCCTCGATCTCGGACGCCTCCTTCCTGCATACCTCGCAGGTGCGCAAATGCTCGCGCACCACGCGGGACTGAACATCGCCAAGCTCGCGCGTCATGTAGGCGAAAAGCAGCATCTGCATATCCTCGCAACGGAGCCGGGCGTTCCCCGTTCCCTCCGTTGGCAAGGAGAGGCTTGCATTCGCGGTGTTTCCCGGCTCCGTTTTCATTTCCCACCATCCTGCTTGAGCACCTGCGACATTTTCTTCATGGCGTGGTGCAGGATGTATCCGACATTTCCCGCACTCAATCCGGTGATTTCACTGATTTCCTTGTAGGTTTTCTCCTCATAGACCTTGAGGATCACAAGTTGTTGTTCACGCGCGCTGAGTGTGCGCAAGGCGATCTCGACGCGACGCGCCTGCTCCCCGTGACCGGACAGGCCTTGCGTGGGCGCAATCGCATCCGGCTGTTCATCCGCATGTTTTTGCTCGACATCCGCCTGCCGCGAACGTTTTCTTACCGCATCCACGGCCCGGTTGTGTGCCACGCGGAAGAGCCACCCCGAAAGCATCGGCGACGGTTCGAGATCACCTGTCCATTTGCGGAAAAGGCGGATGAACGTTTCCTGCACCACGTCCTGGGCAACATCGTTGCATCCGGTAATCCTGGCGACGTAGCGGATCAGGCGCGCCTCATAATGCGACACCACAGCCTCGAATGCCGCCGTTTTGCCGATCTCTTTCGCTTGCCTGTCCATGTTGGTTTCAGTCCGTCGGCAATGCGGCTACCGCCGCATCGAATTCCTTGGGTAAGGTCATGAAGAAATGGCACTTGCGCCCCGTTGCCTTCTCGATATCCTTACGCAACGCGTGATCAAAGGGATTCATCACGGCCACCATCACGTCGGCCTTGATCATACCGAAAACGACCGCCCCGCGCCGGATAATGAATTCATGTGAGAGCATCTTCGCGGGGTCGGCCTGCAGCTCGAAAGCCAGCAGGGAGACAATCGGGGTCTTGCTTTCGCGCGACACATAGCCCATGACCCGTTCCATGCCGGCAAAGGCCTTGTTCTCAAGCACATGCAACACCGAGACTGTCGAAAGGTGCCCGTCAACCGACAATTCGGCCAGATCGTGGGCCACAGCGGCATAATCCTCCTGCGAGATCTCTCCCGCCTCGAAAAGCTTCCAGGCAAAGCTCAACTCGTCGGCCACCCGGAATTTCACCGGTACATGAACGGGCGCCTGAACCCCGGCAGGCTCAGTTTCCTCAGCGGTAGTGGATTCCGTTACGGGCACAGGCGTAACCGCCCGCGCCGCCAGCGGCTGTAGGCGTTGCACGACGGCCGATACCTGGTCATTCGAGGTGCCGTAACCGCGAAGCTTTTCAACCAGATCGGCCGCCGCCTCGGCATCCTGTTCACGGGCGACAATCTCGCCAAGCCGCAGTAGATAGTCGAGTGCCCGTGCCCGATCCCCGATATGTTCGTAGGCGTGGGATAACGTCTCCAACGAGGAGCGGTCGTCCGGAATCGCTTCCAGAATCTTCTCGAATGCGGCAATCGCGTTCCATACGTCGGTTTCCGATTCAGCCGCAGTCGTCCGGTTTTGTTTATCAGCCATTGTGCCTCTCCACGTTACACCATGATCAGTAATGTGGACTGTCTACCACATCTACCGGTTAATCGCAAACCGGGAATCCGCTAGAGGGAAACAACCGTTCCAAGATCCAGCGCGGTACCACGCGCCAGCACGACATGGGCCGCCGACAGATCCTGATTGCCAACCCCCACGGATTTGAACAAGGTGATCTCATCGGCGGACTCACGCCCTCCTGCCCGTCCGGCGATAATGTTGCCCAACGTTGCATGGATATGCGTATCGCTGATCGCCCCCTCTGATCGCGCCAGGATCAGGTCGCCAGCCTCTTCCCAGGCTGCCTCGACGTCATCGACCACGACACGGGCGCGTGCGACGGTCGCCGCCGGAATTTCTCGTTCGTGCGGTTTATAGACCCCTATCGCGTTGATGTGCGTGCCCGGCGAGACATCGCGGTCATCGAAAACGGGCGTGCGCGAGGTTGTCGCCGTACAGATGATCTCGGCATCGGTGATCGCGACCGAGGCCGAGGGGGCCGCCACGACGTGGACTTTCAACTTCTGCTGCATGCGCTCGGAAAATAGATTGGCGCGGACACTGTCGACATCATAAACCGTGGCAAATTTGATGTTACGAACGGTACACATCGCCTCAAGTTGCGTGGCCGCCTGCACCCCTGTGCCGATAATGGCCACACGCGTGGCATCCGGCCGCGCCAGCAGATCGGTTGCTACCCCGCTGGCAGCCCCCGTGCGGATCGCGGTCAGAATCGCCCCGCTCATGACCGCCAGCGGTGTGCCGCGCTCGGCATCAAGGACCATCACCGTGGCCTGGATAAACGGCAAACCGCGCCCGACATTGTCGGGATGCAGCGTGATGATCTTCATGCCAACCTGATCCAGGCGGGGACTGTAACAGGACATCAACAGGACATCAGCGTTATGCTTTTTAAGGCTGATATGCGTCCGCAGGGGGACCACCACCTCGTCGGTTGACAGTTCACGGAATGCCTCCCGGATGGCGGCAACGGCCTCGCGCATAGGCAAGGCGGCCTTGACGTCATCGGCAGAAAACACATGGAACGGTTGTTGTAAATCCATTATTCATCCCCCTCTTGCGCGGTACGCGCGATGATCTCATCCTGTAGCTCACGGCTCAGGTCGCAGAAGTAGTCACTGTAGCCCGCCACCCGCACGATCAGGTCTCGGTGCAATTCCGGGTGGGCCTGCGCCTCGCGCAGGATCTCCTCGTCAACGACATTGAACTGGACGTGATGCCCATCCATCCGGAAGTACGACCGGACCAGTTGCGCCAGTTTGCCGATCCCCTCGGCACTGGCCAGTATCCCGGGCAGGAACTTCATGTTCAACAGCGTTCCGCCCGTCCGTAGTTGATCCATCTTAGCGGCCGACTTGATGACCGCCGTCGGCCCGTGGCGATCAGCCCCCTGCACGGGCGAGATTCCCTCCGACACGGGCGTACCCGCCTTGCGCCCGTCAGGCGAAGCCCCAAGCACGCTGCCGAAGTAGATGTGGCAGGTGGTCGGCAGCATATCGACGTGGTACTTGCCCCCGCGCGCATTCGGACGTCCGTCGATGCAGTCGATCAGGCTGTTGAATACGCGCTGCATGATGGAATCGGCCCGGTCGTCGTCATTGCCGTAGCGGGGCGTCTCGTTGGCCAGCGTCTCACGCAACGCGTCCTGCCCCTTGAAATCGCCCGCCAGCGCCTCGAGCAATCCCGGCAGGGTAACCTCACCGCGGTCGAAGATATGCTCCCGGATAGCGGAAAGACTGTCGGTGATGGTGCCGATACCGACGCACTGGATGTATGTGGTATTGTAGCGGGCGCCGCCAGCGTTATAGTCGAGCCCGCGCTGGATGCAGTCGTCGATCAGGACCGACAAGAAAACCGCCGGCATCTGCCGCGCATAAAGCTGCTCGATCATCTGGTTGCCGGTGACCTTGATTTCCACAAAATGCCGGAGCTGACGTTCGAAGGCGGCAAAAAGGTCGTCGAAGCTATTGAACGTTGCCGGATCGCCACCTGCCACGCCAATCCTGCGACCGGTGCGCGGATCCACCCCGTTATTCAGGGTGATCTCCAGGATCTTGGGCGTGTTGAGGTAGCCGGTCAGGATGTAGGCCTCCTTGCCGAAGGCCCCGGTCTCGACGCAGCCGCTGGTGCCGCCCTCGCGGGCATCCTCGATGCGCTTACCCACACGCACCATCTGCTCAACCACGCCATCGGCATTGAACACCGAGGGATAGCCATACCCGTTGGCGATCACCTTGCAGGCGGCCTTAAGGAAACGGTCCGGATTCTTGCGACTGAGCTGGATGTTGCCCTGCGGCTGTAAAAGGTGGATGTCGTCCATCACTTCCAGCATCAGGTAGGAAAGCTCGTTCACCCCGTCGCTGCCATCCGGCAG
>CAZOXS010000102.1:0-3358 GCA_964583785.1 uncultured Victivallales bacterium | reverse complement strand
GCAAGAATAGATGGTGTTCACACATCTTCAGAATATTACAACAGGCCTGATTACTACAGAGCTACAAGAGAAGTTCGCCTTGGTTTAACTTTAGAATTTTAAAGAGAAGAGTATAATAAAAAAAATACTTAAGATGAAATTATGGAGAAAAGAATGGTTAAGAAAAATTTTGTTAAATATATAATAGCAGTGTTGCTCTTCTTTTTTGTTGGGTCAATTTGGGGACAATCAAAAGATGAAAAAAGAAATAGTGAGCATGCTGCGGTTAAAGATTTGCTTACAAAAATGTCACAGCAAAGACAATCATCGCCAGCGGATGAAAATGAAAAGTTTTCAAAACCTTATGATGGCAATAATACTTTACAAAAAATTAATAGTGCTGCAGATAGAAAGTCATATTTCATGAACGGGAATAAAATTGGCACCCAAATATTTAATTATGGTGGCATTGCTCCAGGTTTTGGATTATTAAGAGGAGTAAACAATTTTGTTTGGAAAGACCTATCGTATGTATTTCAATTTTGCCCAATTGTTGGTGCCGAAGTTTCAGATACATCTGGTAAAAAAATACATATTATTTCGGATGGATTAAACGACTACACAAGTCCAATGCTACAGGAATTAAATCCAACTCGTGATACAGCATGGCAATGGCAGCCTTTACCAGGATACGCTGATCCTAATCAACCAAATATGGCATCCAATCCTGCAGTTGATAGCGATGGTGATGGAAAGCCCGATAGCTGGCCAAGAGATTGGTATAATCCAACTTTAGGGAAATATGTATGGCCAGGGTTTCTTTCGCAAGATGCATCCAATTCAGATTTAGAAGTTTTCTGGTCAATGGATGATAGGGATAATCAAGAATTTGAATATTACCCTTTTGAAAGTGACAATACGCGAAAAGGATTAGGACTTCAAGTTGATGGAAGAGCTTTTCAATGGAGCAATGCTCTTGCAGAAAATACAATATTTTTTGTCTATTCAATAACTAATGTAAGTGGTAAAGATTTAGATTCAGTCTTTTTTGGAATATATGGAGACCCAGATATTGGGGGTGGAACTCCTGAAAACAAGGACGATAATGGATATTTTATCCCACCTTATTCATTGGATTCTGTAGATGTTTCAAATATTCCAGTATATGCCAGAAGTATGGTTTACTTTTTTGACCCAGATATGAAAGGCGATTATGGTTTACCACTTGGATATTTAGGTTGTAAATTCTTAGAAAGTCCAGGTAATGCAGACAATAATTTTGATGATGATGACGATGGAATGGTTGACGAAAGTCAAGAAGATGGAATTGACAATGATGGCGATTGGAATCCAGAATTGCACGATTTAGGAATTGATGGTATAGCAGCCACATTTGATGAAGGCGAAGGTGATGGACTCCCTACTGCCGGAATACAATTAGATGACGGTTCACTTCATCCACTTTATCCAGGTGAACCAAATTTTGAGTTTACTGATTTGGATGAGTCTGACCAAATTGGTTTAACAAGTTTTAATAGTTGGACTTGGAACCAAGATAAAATTTCGGATGATGAGTCGATGTGGAAAAGATCAATTCCTAAAAATTTTGGGGCAATACAACAAAATACTGACTTAGTATTTATTTTTGGTTCTGGTTACATTTCACTGAAAGCTGGCGAAACAAAAAGAATCTCTATGGCTTTGCTTTTAGGTCAAGACCTGGAGGACTTACTACTTAGTGCAGAGACAGTTCAAACTATTTATAACCAAAATTATCAGTTTTTTAAACCACCAAATACTCCAACTGTTAAAGCAGTTCCAGATGATAAAAAGGTTACTCTTTATTGGGATTCAGTTGCTGAAGAATCAGATGATCCAATAACAGGAAAGGATTTTGAAGGCTATGTGATTTACAGAAGTCTTGACCCGAATTTTAATGATATACAAACCATTACTGATGGAAAAGGATCTTCTTTCTTAAATGAGCCATTAAAAACTATTGAAGGTGTGCCAGCAAAATGGGATTTAGATAATGATTGGATAGGCTATCATCCAGTGCAGTATCAAGGTAGAGGACTTCATTATTATGTTGGAGATAATTCTGGTTTGGTTCATTCTTTTGTTGATTCAAATAATGTAATAAATGGGCAGACATATTATTATGCCGTGGTTGCTTACGATCACGGAGATTCAGTTGGAATTCCACCAACAGAGACTACGAAGAAAATTACCGTAGATCCAATTACAAATGAATTGACATTCGATAAAAATACGGCTATGGTAGTTCCAGGTCCTAGAACTAGTGGTTATGTACAACCTTCAATAAATAGTAATAATGTTGTGCATACAAATGGAGTCGGTTCTGGCGATGTTAAATTTACAATTATGGATGACTTGGCTATAGAAGAATCTGGGAAGTATTTATTAGAGTTTGCAGATTCTATCACTTCAGTAGATGGAAAAATTAAACAGAAAAATTATTCTATAATTAATTTATCTCAAATTAGTGAAACAGCAGTGTTATACGATACTAACTTTACTCAACTTGCCAATAAAAATATTGCACAAGATGGAACTTTTGTCGTTTCCGATAAGCCAGCATCAATCTCAAATGATCTAATTGTGATTAGTTTATATACTGAAGGTGTTGATTATATTGTAAACTATGCAAGTGGAACATTAAGGCGAACGGGAAATAGTAATATTCCAGATTTGTCAACTGTATATATCGCTTATCATTATTACCCAATTTATGAAAGTACTGATTTAATTGGTGGCGATTCAAACCCTGTATTCAATGGAATCCATGTTAGTGTGATGGATGAGGTTGAGTTAAGTTGGGATGCCGAAAAGACTCGTTGGCTTGATGGAAGCAAAACTAATTTAAAAATATCAGTCGGTAAATCTTTAATCGGAATAAAAAAAGAGTTTTATCCTGGTGAGTATGAATTAAAATTTGCTTCAACAAATATTGATTCTGCAATTACATACACAAATAATGTAGTTAAAATTCCAGTCAATTATTCTGCAAGAGAAATCTCAACAGGAGTTCCAATTCCAATAATTACATTCTTAGCAGAAAGTGGAAATACTAAGAATTTGCAATGGGACCCTGGTGAACAAATAGTGTTTTTTAAACCATATTCTAAGGGAACAATTCAGGATACATTAACGTGGGGTGTAACCATTTCTAGTACTTTAGATGATTCTACTGTTGTTCCAATAATTCCTACAGATGGTGATATACTTTTTGTTGCTACAAACAGACCATTTACAAATGTAGATAAATTTTCTATTGAAACAATTGGAGCCAATGTAAGTAAAAAAATAGCTTCAAAAAATATGGATAATATTTATGTTGTTCCAAATCCTTACGTTG
>CAZOXS010000101.1:0-13116 GCA_964583785.1 uncultured Victivallales bacterium | reverse complement strand
CGGGGCATCATCCGCGGCAAGGTCCAGATCGTGGCCGACGAGCGCACCAACCAGTTGATTATCATTACGCGCCCTTCCAATATGGCGTTCTTTGAGCGAATCATCGCCGTGCTGGATGTGGAAACCTCGCCGGATGTGATGGTTAAAGTCCGGCGCCTTGATTTTGCAACGGCCGAAGAAGTGGCCGGTATGCTCAATGACTTGATCGGTGCCACGCAGAAGGACGAGGGCCGTCCCGTCGCCGCACGCGGCGACGCGGAATCAACCACGGAATCCAGACGGCTGGCCGAGATCGAGGCGGCCTTGCGCAGCCGTCAGACGGCGGACCAACCCGACCGCAAATCGAGTGTTGGCGAGCTCTCCAAGGACAACATCAAGATCCTTTCCGACAAACGGACCAACTCGCTGATCCTGATGGCCAGTAAATCGGATATGGTTACGCTCGAAGAGATTATAGTCGACATGGACATGATGCTTTCGCAAGTGCTCATCGAGGCGGTCATTATCGAGGTGTCGCTGGATGACAATATTGAAACCGGCGTGTCGTGGGTACAGAAGTCCATGACCGCCTACTCACGTGATTCGGCAGGTATCCGGACGCCAATCTTTTCCTTTGCCGGCGGCGGGGGCGGCGGCGGCGCTGTGCCCGTGGACGCAGCCCGCTTGGGTGATCCCGCAACGCTGGCAACCGGCGGGTTGGGTTACTATTTCACGCTCTTCGATCTAAACATCAACGCCATCATCAAGGCCAGTTCAAGCGACTCGCGAACGCGCGTGGTCTCCACTCCTGCGTTGCTGACGACGGACAATACCGAGGCCAAACTGACGTCGACGGAACGGATCTACGTGTTCGAGGGAACCACGTATGTCACGGATTCAAACAATAGTACAGCCCGCTACCGGCAGGAGGATGTTGGCCTGACGCTGACCGTAAAGCCGCAAATCAATGAGGACCAAGTGGTCATGATGGCGATCAAGCAGGAAGTCAGCGAACCCGGAAATATCACGGGGACCGATACGGAAAACCTGGCAGGCCAGACGATTTCAATCAATCGCGTAATCGAGGCTTCGGTCGCGGTCAAGAGTGGCCAGACCATCGTCCTGGGCGGTGCGGTGCGCGAGAGCGACTCGCGTTCGCGCACGAAGATCCCCCTGCTAGGTGACATACCGATCCTGGGACGTCTCTTCAATTCAGACCGACGTGGAAGTGGACGTACCGAAACGATCGTTTTCATAACCCCCTATGTGCTCAATACGCCGGAACAGGTTGATCGCGAGACGAAGCGGCGGCGGGATTCGCTGAATATCGAAGGCATGTGGAAAAAAGGCTGGTCGGGCAGTGACCTTGCGGAACCGCCAGTGCCCAAGAAGCAGACGTTTCCTCGACCGCCTGCCGCCGTCAGCAAACCAGATGAGGTCGTGCCGGCACCGCGTCCGGTATCGCGTATCGCGCCTTGGACATCCTCTGACGGTAAAGTGGCCCGCAGCGGGAACCGCGATGACGTTGCCGTGCCAACGGGGGAGGCTCCTGTACCTATCGCCTCCCCCGTAGAATCGACACCATCGATGGACGCGCCAGTTGATCCTGTCACGCCGGCTGCCAATGACGAGAAGCGATTCGATGACGTCGACGCTTTTATCCGCGAACAGCAGCGCAAATGGGACGAGGCGGTACAGGGATCCCCGTGATCAGATTGTGAACGCAGCTTTGAACCGGTCGATGACTCTTGGCCAGGCGTAATTTTCCAGAACGTAGCGACGCCCCGCTTTCGCCATCACGCATCGCAGCGGCTCGTCGTCAACCAGACGATCGATGGCACCGCCGAAGTCGTCAGCGCTTTTGAAATACAACCCGCCACCGCTGTCGACAACATGGTCGCGCGTTACCTCGCAGCCCTCATGCACCAGGCATGCCGTCCCGCACAGCCAGGCTTCCATCAGCACGTATGAGAAACTCTCGTTAAGCGACGGCTGGCAGAAAACCGTGGCAGCCGCATAGGCATCAAACTTTTCCTGCTCGCTGACGAATCCGAGATCCACCAGATCGGGATGGCGGGTGGCTACCGGCAGCGGTGCAGCCCCGATCAATACCAGGTTGAGCGGGCCGGGATGCAGCTGCTTGTAACGCAGGAAATAGGCGATCAGTGTATGTACATTCTTGGTGGTGTCGCGTCGGCCGACGTACAGCAGGAACGGGGTATGCAGATCGAACCGGTTGCGGAAACGCGCGGCGTCGCCCGCGATATCGGTTTCGACCCCCAGACCGATCGTCTCGCCACGTTCAGACGGGATATGGAGATGCTGCATGGCGAAGCGTTGCTCCGCCGCCACGTTAAAAACGAAACGGTGAGCCGCAGACGCCATACGCTGGACGAGTTGGAGGCGGGCATAGCCCTCATCATGAAAGCACGGAATCACAATGCTTTTGTGCGGCACACTCATCACACCGAAACAGGTCGTGCCGAACAGATAGGGGATGAACACAAAGCGGTCGTAAGCGTCAGTGTGTGAGGTAAGGTAACGGATCATGGAGGGGCTGGTTACATGCCGCGTCATGAACTGCCGCTCCTCGGCAAGCGTCAACGCCGTACCGCCGATAACAAGGTCGTTAAGCATACCAAAATGCCGCATATCGGCCTTATCCACGGGGAACCGACGAACGGTCAAGGGACCATCCAGCGTGGTCCCTTCTGGATGCACGTTCTCGGTGATGCCGTGCGGCAAATCCAGCAGGCACGTCGTCAGGATCTCCACTTGCAGATCCGCACCAGTCAGATGCAGCGCCAGGCTGCGCGCGGCGAACTCAGCACCGCCAGATGCTTCGGGACCGAAAAAGGGGCAGACAAAGGCGATTTTCACCGGGCATCTCCGGGAAGGATGGTTGTATATTGCGCCTCCAGCGCGTGCAGTCGCTTTTCTAGCTCCGCGACTTTCTGTTCGGTCACCACCTGTGCACGATAGGATTCGGCCAGCTTGCCTAGTGCCCCGCAGACGGCGGCATGAAAAAGGTTTATCTGCTCGACTACCGGTTTGGCTGGTCTGGCAAGCAGTTGGCAAAGGCGCCCGCGCATGCTGCCACCGCAGCGTCCTAGCAGGCTGTTTGTCTCGGCGGCTTTGCGCAGTTCAGTCTGGAGCGAGCTACCGGATGCCACTGCCAGGGAGGTGGCCTCCGAAATGAAAGTGTCCTCGAGACCCTGACGGATCTCCTCCATGATGGCATCGACAGAAGGCACGGTTGTCTGCATGGTTTCCCCTTGAATTCGATTGTCTGGAATGTGTCATAGGGAACACCGGAAAGTCAATGCCGCTTTGTACGACTAAAATTGGTTTGCGTTAAACCATAGGCGGTTGCATACTGCATGACGTTATGTGAAGGAGCAAAGAGGGGTGGATGGGCTTTGCGCCGTGATTAGGTTTGCGTTAACAGGTGAAGCAAGGAGAAATGACAATGGCGACTCTGGGTATTGAAGAGATCATGAAACTGCTGCCGCATCGGTATCCGTTCCTGCTGGTTGACAAGATCGTGGAATGCGATGACAAGGAGCGGATTGTCGGCATCAAGAACGTCACGATGAACGAGCCGTTTTTTCAAGGCCATTTTCCGAGCCTGCCGGTCATGCCCGGCGTGCTTCAGCTCGAAGCAATGGCTCAGACGGCCGGAATCCTGCTTAACCGCATCGCGGGGAAACCGGACGGCGTGCCTTTTTTTATGGGGATTGACGGAGCACGTTTCCGCAAGGTGGTTAAACCCGGTGATCAGTGTCGCATCGAGGTGACGATCACCAAGTTGCGGGCACGGATCGCACGGTTCAAGGCCCAGATCACCGTGGATGGTGACGTAGCGTCCGAGGCCGAGATGATGTGCATGATTTCAAGCGAGGGTGCAGGCGCATGAGTGGGATCCATCCGACCGCCGTTATCGCGGCCGGTGCGCAGATCGGGAATGATGTTGAAATCGGACCCTACTGCGTGATCGGTCCGAATGTCAGGATCGGCAATGGTGCCCGCTTGCGCCCACATGTGGTGGTCGACGGGCACACAACCATCGGTGCGGGCTGCAACCTGTTCTCGTTTGCCTGTATCGGCTCGCAGACCCAGGATTTGAAATTCCGCGGTGGAAGTTCAACCGTGGAGATCGGTGACGGCACGACGCTGCGCGAGTATGTCACGGTCAATTCAGGAACGCACGAGGGCGAGAAAACGATTGTCGGCGCTGGCTGTCACATCATGGCCTACTGCCATGTGGCGCATGCCTGCCGGGTCGGCAACGGCGTGATCATGGCTAACTGCGCGACGCTGGCCGGTGATGTCTTAATCGAAGATCAGGCGGTGATAGGCGGACTGAGTGGCGTACATCAATTCTGCCGCATCGGGCGCATGTGCATGGTCGGCGGCTGCACGAAAGTGGTCAAGGATTGCCCGCCGTTCATGATGGTGGATGGCAACCCGGCCGCTGTGCGCGGGCTTAACCTGATTGGTCTCGAACGTCGCGGAGTGTCTGACGAGGATCGTCAACTGCTGAAGAAGGCCTATCGACTGATTTATCGGCACGATCTCTCCGTGCAACAGGCCCTGGAGCAGATCCGGGCAACCCTCGGTACATGTGAGACTCTTTCGCATCTGATCGGTTTTGTCGAAGCGTCGGAACGGGGAATTCTTAAATGAGATCATTACTGGCAGGTCTGGTGTCCATCGTGATGGTCGGTGCTGTTTGTGCATCGGAACCGGTGGCGTTGCGGACCGCGCCTGCCAGTGCCGCCATCAACTTCACGTTCGAGGATGTCGACATCCGCACATTTGTCAAGCTGGTCGGGGAAGTGACCGGGAAACGCTTTGTGATCGGCGATGGGGTTTCCGGCAAGGTGACCGTTGTCTCGCCCCGTGTAGCGCCAGCGGAGGTCTATCCACTTTTCCTTTCAATTATTGAATCGGCTGGCTATTCCGCGCAGGAGACGGGGGGTGTCCTGCATGTCGTGCCGCTGAAGGGATATTCGGGTGGCCTGGCAGCCGTGCTCGGCGCCGGGGATGCGGTTCCGGATCAAGGCGTCTACACCAAGATATTCCGGTTGACTCATGTGTCGGCTTCCGCAGTCAGCAAGGCGCTGGAGCCAGGCAAGGAATCGCTGGGCGGAACCGTGCGCGCGTTGGAGGAAACCAATCATTTAGTGGTGACGGACTCGGCATCCGGAATCCGTCGTGTGGAAGCCCTGCTGGCGGAGATTGATAAGCCCGGCATGGCACGGGTGACCGATGTGGTCGCCCTCCAGTATGCCAGCGCCGATGAGATGGCACAGCAGTTGAATCTCGCACTGGCCGAGAACCTCACGCGGGCACAGCACCTGGTGGAGCGATTACCGGCCGGCCGAGCCCGTGCCACCACGGGAGATGACGCCCGCACGGCCATGGTGGTGGCGGTGCCGCATTCAAACCGCCTGATTGTGGTCGGGACCCAGACGCAGGTGGATTCCTTGCGCGATCTGATCGACCGGATGGATGTGGACGTGCCGTCGGGGCACGGGCGTTTGAACGCGATCTTTCTGCGGCATCTCTCCGCCGAGGAGGCTGCCGAGAATATCGGCGCGCTCCTCAAGCAGCGGCAGCAGGCGGGCGAAACCAAAGGTGCTTCGCGCAGTATCGCGATTCAGGCAAGCCCCTCCAGCAATGCGCTGCTGGTCGACGCGGGGCCGGGGGACTTCGAGGTGGTCAAGCGACTGATCGAGCAGCTGGATCAATCTCCGGAACAAGTGCACATCGGGGTGGTGATCATGGAAGTCAGCCACGGCGATGGTTTCCAGTTCGGCTTGGATATCGCCGCCGTCGACCAGCCGAAGAGCGTTGGTGATACCGTTGTCCAGGGAAGTTTCGGCCTCGGCGATGCCAGCGGACTGCTCTCCTCCGTGCAGAATGGCATTTTCCCGCGCGGCATGAGCATCGGCGTGGCGCACGGATCCTCACAAGGGGCGGACGGCACCATCCAGACCGGCTTTCCTGGATTGCTGAATATTGATGCATTCCGGTCCAACTCCCGATTCAAGATCCTGTCGGAAACCTCCTTGCAGTCGCAGAACAACAAGGAGGCCACCGTCAGCGTCGTCAATGAGATCCCTATCCTGAAGTCCGAGATCGCCGGTGGTTCTGGCACGGCACGGGATGTTATTAAGAATATCGAACGGATGGATGTAGGCATCAAGTTGCGCATCACGCCGCATTTCATCCCCGGGGGGCGGATACGCATGGCGCTCAACCCGAGCATCGAGGCGGTGATTGATTCCGGATCCGAAAGCACCCAATTCACGCCAACGATAGCCAAGCGGGAAGTGGAAACAACGGTAACAGTCGAGGACGGGCGCACGATCGTCATCGCCGGGCTGACCCGACAGGATGAGCGCGAGAGCGAGCGGCGAGTCCCTTTCCTTGGGGCCATACCGATCCTAGGCTGGCTATTCCGCCGTACCGAGATGGTTAGCGAGCGTACCGATGTGCTGATCTTCGTGACCCCAACGGTCGTCAGCGAAATAAGCTCAGCCATCGGACACCAGAAACGCTGGGAAGAGAAAACAGGGCTGAACCTCAATGGCCAGAAATGAAGACAGTCAGCTGAATGCGGACGCCATGACGTTGCGAGAAAAGGCGGCGGCTTACGGGCTGCGCATTGTCGAGACTCTGGACGAGATCGTGTTGGACGCCTCGCTGTTGGCATCCCTGCCGGTGGAATGGGCCAGGGCTCATGCGGTTCTTCCCGTGCGTGTTGATGGCGCACCCGTAGTTCTGGTCAGCGACCCGGCAAGTATAGACAAGCAGGAGTATGTGTCCATTCTCGCGGGTCAGTCGCTGGCACCGGTGCTGGCTCCACGCGAGGTCGTGCTGGCCTGCATCGAGAGTTGCTATTCCCTGCGGGAGGATAAACCTGCGGATCTGATTGACAATATGGCACCAGCCACCACGGCATCCGACAGGCAGGTAGACGACCTGTTGCTGGCGGCCAGCGGCACACCTGTCACCCAGTTGATAAACCTGATTCTGCTGGATGCGTTTCGACAACGGGCATCCGATATTCACTTCGAACCTTTTGAAACGCGCTTGCGTGTGCGCTTCCGCATTGACGGGATGCTTTACGAGCAGGCCTCTCCCCCAGCACATGTCGTGCAGGCGCTGGTCTCTCGCTTGAAAGTCATGGCCCACATGGATATCGCGGAACGGCGCCTGCCGCAGGACGGCATGGCGCGCGTCCGCGTGGGCGAGCGGGAAGTGGACATTCGCGTTTCCACGGTGCCCGTCAGCGAGGGGGAACGGGTTGTGTTGCGTCTGCTCGACAAAAGCAACACGCTGCTTGACATGAAGGCGCTCGGTATGGCCGATGACTGTTTTGGCCGACTACGCAGCCTGCTCAAATTACCGAATGGCATGGTCATCGTGTCTGGACCCACAGGATCGGGAAAAACCACGACACTTTACGCCGCCCTGGGCAATCTGGATGCAACGCGACGGAACATCCTGACAATCGAGGACCCGATCGAGTACCAGCTTGATAACGTGGGGCAGATCCAGGTCAAGACCAAGATCGGCCTGACGTTCTCCAACGGGCTGCGGCATATCCTGCGGCAAGACCCGGATGTCATTCTGGTTGGCGAGACACGTGATGCTGAAACGGCGGAAATTGCCGTGCGCGCATCGCTGACGGGACATCTGGTCTTCACGACGCTGCATACGAACGACGCGCCGGGAGCCGTGGTGCGCCTGATGGATATCGGAATGGCTCCCTACCTGATCTCGGCCTGCCTGCGCGGTGTGCTGGCACAACGCCTGGTTCGTCGTTTGTGCCCGCATTGCCGACACCCTCGGACGGTGGTGCCTGATGACGCCCCGTTGCTCGGCGACCTCTACAGCCGTTTAGCTGGAAAGTCAATATGGGAACCTGTTGGGTGCGAGCACTGTACACAGGGGTATCGTGGAAGAATCGGGCTTTTCGAACTGCTGATGGTGGATGCCGGCTTGCGCGATCGGATTCGCGAAACCGGATGTCACCTTGAAACGATTCGGGCGGCGGCGGTGGCCTCCGGCATGAAACCGCTGCTACAGGACGGCATCGAGAAGGTGCTGACCGGAGAGACCTCGGTTGAGGATGTGTTAAGTGCGGCGGCCTTATGAAATCGTTCTCCTACAGGGGCTATCGTGCCGACGGCGTGACCTGCAACGGGCTGATTGAGGCGGAAAGCCCGAAGGCCGCCCGCGAGAAGCTGGCTGGACAGGGAATCCTGGCGGAACGCCTGCGGAATGCCGGCTCGGCCAAAGGTGGACTCTCTTCATCGCGTCGTGGCATCCTCTATCGCGAACTGGCAGCATTGCTGAAGGCGGGTCTGCCGCTGGTAAACGCGTTGGGGACGTTGCTTAAGACGCCGGATCTCGAAGCCTCGGCGGATGTGTTGGCGTCTGTTCGCGATCACGTCCGCGAGGGATGTTCGCTGGCGGCCGCGCTAAAATCGGCAATTGCAGATATCAGTCCGTTTGAGGCGGCCACCATTGATGTGGCGGAACGAACCGCTTCGCTGGAGGCTGTGCTCGAACAACTGGCGGTCTTCATCGAAACCCAGGAGATACTGAGGCAGCGGTTGCAGCGGGCGATGATATATCCGTCATTGGTGCTGGCACTCGGGCTTGTCGTGGCGGTGGTCATGCTCGGCGTACTGCTGCCGCGGACCCAACAAATGATCGGCGGCACGACGGCGTTGCCGGCATTGACGCGCGCGATGCTTTGGCTGGCGGATATCGTTTTCCCCTGGGGAGTCCTGCTCGTCATCACCGCTGTGCCGGTATTTATTGCGTGGTGGCGAAAGACGGCTCGAAGTGCGGATAAGCGTGCACTTTACGACCGCCGGTTCTATCGTCTGCCGTTGGCGGGGAAAGGGTATAGCGCACTGGTGAGCTCGCGGTTTGCCCGGACGCTTGGCATCCTGGTTCATTCGGGGGTTTCGCTAGTGGAAGGTGTGCCGCTGGCGGCGAGGGCGACTGGTAGTGTCTGGTGCGAGCGTCTGGCATTGATGGCGTCCGACAAGATACGGCATGGCTGCACGCTGGAAGCCGCTGTACGCGACATGCCGCCGCTGGCTGATGCGCTGACGGGGTGGATCGGTGTGGGGGAGGCAGGCGGCGACTTAGCGCGACTGCTGGAGCACGCCGCCGACCGCTGCGATCGGCGGTTCGAGCATTTCCTTGCCAAAATGCTGGCTGTGCTTGAACCCTTGCTGCTGCTGTTGATTGGTGCTTTTGTCCTGCTAATCACCCTAGCGGTCATGCTGCCAGTATTCTCGCTGACCGACGCCGTGCTGCGATGAGACGACTGTGTGCGCCCGATCTGGATAATCGCAGAATAATCGCGTTGACCACTGTAATCATAAACGGTTACAATTTGGAACTTAAGGGCAGGATGCCTCGCCATTCACCAAGGGGGCCTTATGGTTATTAAATTAAGGAATGCAAAACGCGAAACCATGCAATTGTGGATCGCGATCAGCATTGTCATGGTATTATCGGCGTATCGTCTGACTGCCGAGATGTTGCCCGAACTGCAGGCTTTATTTTCCGTCTATACGGAGTTCCCCGTGGCACTGTACTTGCTGAACGGGCTTTTCTTCTGGCTGCTGGGTTTGTTGTGGATCGCCTACCGCCGTTGGCGTGAGGCCTTGATCGCCCAATTGGAGCTGGAACATGTACTGATGAGTATCAGTCCCGATTCCATGGTGGTGATCAACCGGGATCGGGTCATTACTATGTGCAGCGGACAGGTGGAGGCCATGTTCGGGATCCGGCAGAAGGAACTGATTGGCAAAAAGACCGATGTCCTGTATTTTGATAGGCGTGTTCGCGGAAAAAAAGGCGAAATTGCAAACCGTCTTGAACGATTCGGTTTCCATGTCGGTTACGCGACCGGAAAACGCATTGACGGGGGGACCTTTCCGCTCGAGGTGATCACCGGCACAATCCGCTTTCAGCAGGGGGCTGTAATCCTGATGAGGGACATCACCGAGCGCTGCAATATCGAGGACGCCTTGCGACATAGTGAGGAGCGGTTCGATTTATTCATGCGTTACCTCCCCGGTTTTGCCTTCATCAAGGATTCTCAGGGGCGGCGGGTCTATCTGAATAGCAATTATGAACGGGCACTTGGCTGGGACATTGCCGCCAGCCTTGGCAAGACGGATGCCGAACTTCACGATCCGGAATTGGCAAAACAGTTTGAGCAAACGGATGCGCAGGTGCTGGAGGAAGGGAAAGTGGTGCGTTACACCACGCATATGCGGGATAAAAGCGGTGAGCGTGCCTTATTGACGGTCAAATTCCCGATTCCCGCCTTCCACAGGAGCGAGAGCATGATTGGCGGGCTTTCCCTTGATATTACGGAGCAGGAGGCGGCAGAGCGCGAACGCCGCAAGATCGAGCAACAGATGCAGCAATCGCAGAAACTCGAAAGTCTCGGCGTACTGGCTGGCGGTATCGCGCACGATTTCAACAACCTGCTGATGGGGATGCTCGGCCATGCTGATCTGGCATTGAACCGGCAAGGCGACCCGATCGCGGTGCAGCGGCACATCGAGGAAGTGGTTGCCTCGGCACAGCGGGCGGCGGAGCTTGCCAATCAGCTTCTGGCTTACTCGGGAGAGGGGGCATTCGTACTTGAAGTGGTTAATTTATCGGATATGGTCGAGGACTTGAGCGGCCTCCTCAAGGTGTCGATTGCCAAGAAGGCGGTCCTTCACATGAATCTCGAACGCGCACTTCCTCCCGCTGAATGCGATCCGACCCAGATCCGCCAGGTGTTGATGAACATTATCGTGAATGCGTCGGACGCACTGGAGAACAAGCCTGGGACGATCACGGTCGAAACCGGCAAGGTCTCGCTGACGGCCGCGGCCTTTGCGAACACGGTCACGGTGGGTGGTCCCCTGGATAATGGTGATTACGTCTACGCCCGTATTACCGATACGGGGATCGGTATGGACGACGCGACGGTTTCCAGGATATTCGACCCCTTCTTTACTACGAAATTCTCAGGGCACGGGCTTGGGCTGGCGGCGGCGTTGGGAATCATCCGCAGCCACCATGGCACGATCACGATCCAGTCGTCACGCGGACATGGTTCCGTCTTTACCGTGTATCTGCCAGTTACGAAAAAGGCGCTGGCTCCCTCATCGCGGCCTGATGCGGGCTCGACATCATGGAAGGGTGGGGGAGGGACTGTGCTGCTGGCGGATGACGAGGAAACCGTGCGTGATGTGACCGCGATGATGCTCGAATCCATAGGCTTCGATGTGATCTGCGTTGACAATGGTCGCGAGGCGATTGAATTGGCCCATAGCGAGGGCAACCGGCTGAAGGCCATCCTGCTTGATCTGACCATGCCGGAAGTGGGAGGGGTCGAGGCCTTTCATGCGATACGTGAATTCAATCCTCGCATCCCGATCGTGCTCTCGAGCGGTTATAACAAAGAAGAGGATGTGGCGACGGATTCCGGCATCAGCAAGCCGCTGTTCCTCAAGAAACCCTACCGACTGGACGCCATCCGTGCGGTCATGAAACAGGCACTTTCAAACGCATGAGCGGACAACGCACAATTATCATCGGCGATGTGCATGGGTGTTACCATGAACTGGCGATGCTGCTGCGTGAAGTGGATGCAAACCCGCCGTCCGACCGAGTGCTTTTCCTTGGAGACCTGATTAACAAAGGGCCCAGTTCAAGAGGGGTCTGGGAACTGTTCCAATCGGTCAACGGCATTTCCATCGTCGGCAATCATGAGCTTAGCATGCTCAAGATCCTGGATGGCGAGCCGAACCGCCACGAAAAGTACATTGACGATCTGCATCGCGACTTGGACGGAGAACTGGACGCCTTCGCGGCAGCCGTGCGACGCTGGCCATTGTGGATCGAGGAGGACAATTTGGTGCTGGTGCATGCAGGCCTGATGCCTGGTGTGCATCCGAGCCGCACGGATCCCTGGGCACTGGTGAGTATCAGGACCTGGGACGGCGTTGGCAAGGATTTGTTTAACAACGCGCATCCACCCTGGTATGACTTCTACACCGGTCAATCCCTTGTTGTGTTCGGGCATTGGGCAGCACTCGGCGGACTTATACGCGAGCATGTCATCGGGTTGGATACCGGTTGTGTATATGGCGGCATGCTTTCATGCCTGGTCCTGCCTGAACGACGGTTTGTGCGCGTCAAGGCGCGCAAGGTCTATTGCCCGTACAATCATTGATCCTGCCGGGCAGGAAGAAGTTAAGGTTGTGCAGCAGTTCCTCCTCATCAAACGGTTTGATGATGTAGCCACAAACCCCAAGCTCGAACATGGCATTGATGATCTTGCGCTCGATATGCCCGGTCATGAGCAGGACTTTCGTTGAGCGCGGGAGCTTCGCGTTTTTCATGAACCAGATGCCGTCGTGCTGCGGCATGACGTAGTCAACCAGAACAACGTCGTAATGCTTGTCGGCCAGTTTTTCGATGGCATCAGGAGCGGATGTGGTGCAGTCGACATCCAGATTGAGCGTCACCAGGATTTGGCGGAGCGCACTGCTCAGATCCTCGTCATCATCTAGAACAAGTACCTTCATCGCCACCCCTCCTTTGCTTGCTACAGAGCCAGCCAGTCCCGTTGATTAAACGGCCCCACGGAGTTAGTTTAATAAGCATAGCACTAAATGCAACATGTTTTTGCGTCAAGATATATAACGTCGTATAATATATATTATAAGCCGCGCGGCTGAAATTAATGCACTAGGGGTTGTGGATTATTCCGTCCTGGGTGCAATGCGGCACTATGATCGTTTTTGGCGCTCCCTGGCTTTTTTTCGCCGGGGAGCGCCTTTTTGTTGCCTAGAAGCATCTCGGTTGGTTTATTGCATTTTTGCACATTATTACAATCAACCAGTCCGGAGTATCAAATGCCGGTGACCGCCAGACCTCTATATTCGTATTTCCGCCAGTCCGCTACGGCGACAATCAATTTCATTGGTGATGAGTTCACCACGCGGATCGAGACCGATGACGGATGGTATATCGAACCCCCGCCCACGCTTTCGCTGATGGAGGCGGTCCGCAATGTTCGGCTGTGGGCCG
>CAZOXS010000100.1:0-12329 GCA_964583785.1 uncultured Victivallales bacterium | reverse complement strand
CGGAATGTGCAATACAAAACGTATGTTGAAATGACCGAAGCGGGCGACAAGCATATCGGGTTTGCCAGCAGCTTTGACCAGCGGCGCAGTTGGTATCATCCGCAAATCAAGATACCGGTGGGCGAGCGGATTGCCCGCTGGGCACTGGCCACACAATACGGGATGGAAAAGATGATCAACTGGCAGCCGCCGACCTACAAGGAAATGGTTATCGAAGATGGTGCTATTCTGCTACACGGATGTGACAGGATGGCTGCCTACAACGACGGCCCCATCCTGGGCTTCGCAATTGCCAGTGCTGATGGCAGATTCCAGCCCGCCAGGGCCGAACATCCGCAGACGGGCAAGGACGGGCGGGGGTGCCCCCAGTTTGACCAAACCGTGTTACGGCTATCCAGTCCGCTGGTGCCTGCGCCTGTCCATTTCCGTTATGCCTGGGGGCGCAACCCGCTGGCGAACCTGAAAGCGTCAAACAATGATGACATTCCATTCGCGACGCAGCGCAGCGATAACTGGACAGCCGCTGAAATGTCTACGCTTTACACTGGGAATCAGCCCGCCGGATCTGGTATTCTCGATCGCAGGGAATGGAATGTCATGCGTGAAGCGCTGCGCAAAGAGGATCAGCGTCGCCGCCTCTTCGAGGCGGAGCAAGTGCTTGAGGAAATGCGGTAGAGAAGGCCGTGTCGACACATTCCATATTTAAAAGTAAGGAGTCATGGGTGAGTTTTGCAGACGAGACTCGTGCTGAGCGAATGCAGTGGTGGCATGAAGCCAAATTCGGAATGTTTGTGCATTGGGGATGCTACAGTGTCCTTGGGCGGGGCGAGCAGATCATCCTGCGCGACATGATGCCGCTGAATGAGTACGCGCAACTGGCAGAGCAGTTTTTCCCGGCCCTGGGTTGGGCGGATCAAATCGCCGAGCAGGCGGTGCGGGCAGGTGCAAACTATGTGGTTTTAACGACGCGTCATCATGATGGCTACTGTCTGTTCGGCACGACAACCCATTCCTTCAACGCCGTGCAAACCGGGCCTGGACGCGATCTGGTGGCGGAATATGTGGCGGCCTTGCGCAAGCGGGGGCTGCGTGTTGGATTCTATTATTCGATTGTGAACTGGCGCTGGCATGGGTTCTGGGATCCACAAGGCTATGCGCATGAGTTGCCGTTGATGGTCGATGAAATCCACACCCAGGTTCGTGAGCTCATGACGAATTATGGAACGGTTGATATCCTCTGGTACGACGTGCCGGCCGTGCCTGGCGCCAAAACACCCGGTGCTTCTGGTTATATCGGTCAGCCTGTGTGCGAGACTCCCGCATCCTTTTACCGCTCTGTCGAGCTGAACGCCATGGTGCGCGAACTTCAGCCTGAGATCCTGATCAATGACCGCAGTGGCACCCCCGAGGATTTTGGTACCCCGGAGCAGGAGATCACGCCCGACAAGGATGGTCGCGCCTGGGAGGCCTGCATGACCATCAACTATGCCCCGAATTGGGGTAACATCAAGCATTCGGTCGCTGATAAAACGGCAGGCCAGATCCTGTACAACATGATGCAAGCGGTACGGCTGGGGGGCAACTTCCTGTTTAATATCGGACCTGATGAAAGCGGGCATGTGACGAGGCGCGATCGCGAGGCCCTCGATCTGGTGGGTCAGTGGATGCGGCAACATGGCGAGGCGGTCTACGGCACGAGGCCTGAGGGCATTTATCCGGTTGCCAGTCAAGGTCCCTGCTACCAATACGGCATGTTTACCTGCAAGGGTAAAATTGCCTATTTGACGGTTTTTTACTATCCCGGCGATTACCTGATCATTTCCAAGATCGGTCCAGCTGTTCTAGCGGCTGAACTGCTTACCACCGGGACTCCATTGACGGTCGAACCGATGTGCAATTCACGCTGGAAAATATCGGGACTTCCTGTAGAGCCACCCGGTGTGCTTGCGCCGGTTATCAAGATCAGCTTTGCAGACCGTCCGTTCGTTCTGCCATTCGAGGGCGCCGCGTGGCTTGACGGCATGACATGCATTGAGCGTGTGGGTAACGAGTAGGGAGGATCGGAATGACATGATTGTGGTGGGTATTACGAAGGCCAACTGCATGGGTTCCTCAATTTCGCGAACACGGAATACTACAAGTCTGGACCTTTGTTGAAGCAGAGGCATTTGCGGAACTTGGCGGCTGGGTAGTGGACCGGCAATTCATGGACGAGAGGGCTGTAATCCGGGCTTGCTTGTGGTGTCGATGGGTTTTATGATCGTGCGCATATAGAAAGTAAAGTCGACTTGTCTGCATAGGCGGCGGATGCTGCCAGGGAGGGGGAAGCCTTGAGCGATACGGATGTGCGGGAACTGGTGGTGATCGGCGGGGGGCCGGGGGGGTACCCGGCGGCGTTTTATGCGGCCGATCTGGGGATGGATGTGACGCTGGTGGATCTGGAGGTCAATCCCGGCGGGGTCTGCCTGTACCGCGGCTGTATCCCCTCCAAGGCGCTGCTGCACGCGGCCGCCGTCCTGCATGCGGCCAAGGCGGCCGAGGAATTCGGCGTGACCTTTGGCGCGCCGACGATCGACGTGGACAAGCTACGCGCGTGGAAGCAGTCGGTCGTGACGAAACTGACCGGCGGGCTCGGGCAGCTCGGCAAGGCGCGCAAGGTGCGGTTTGTCCAGGGGCGTGCACATTTCCTGGATGCGGCGACGCTGGCGGTGACAAAAGCGGACGGCTGCGAGGAGCGGATCGCCTTCAGGCACGCCATTCTGGCGACCGGCTCGCAGCCGGCGCGCATCCCCATCGCGCCGGACTCCCCGCGCGTCATGGATTCGACCGGAGCGCTGGAGCTGGCTGATGTGCCGGCACGGCTGCTGGTGATCGGTGGCGGCTATATCGGACTGGAGCTGGGGCAGGCCTATGCCGCGTTCGGCTCGAAGGTCTCGGTGGTGGAGATGCTACCCTCGCTGATGACCGGGGCCGATCCGGATCTGGTACGTCCCCTGCTCAAACAGCTCAAACACCAGTTCGAGTCGATTATGGTAGAGACGCGCGTTCTGGCCATCGAGGCCACGGATAACGAGGTCACGGTACGCCTGGCGGACAAGGACGGCAAGGAAACCGCCCAGATCTATGACCGGGTGCTGATCTCCGTCGGTCGCAAACCCAATACGCGCGATCTGGGGCTGGAGCATACCCAGG
Source organism: uncultured Victivallales bacterium (assembly GCA_964583785.1). Classification (GTDB taxonomy): domain Bacteria; phylum Verrucomicrobiota; class Kiritimatiellia; order UBA8416; family UBA8416; genus UBA8416. The sequence continues at coordinate 9,137 of CAZOXS010000100.1, read as the reverse complement.
TGCAGGTTGATGAGAAAGGGTTTGTTACCGTGGATGCGCAGCGTCGCACCGCCGAACAGGCGATTTTCGCCATTGGGGATATTGCCGGCCAGCCGATGCTGGCCCACAAGGCGACCTACGAGGGCAAGGTCGCCGTGGACGCGATCGCCGGGAAGAAGCGCGTCTACGAACCGCAGGCGATTCCGGCCGTGGTCTTCACCAGCCCGGAAATCGCCTGGACGGGGCTGACCGAGCGCGAGGCGTCGGAACAGGGACTGTCGGTCAACATCTCCACCTTTCCGTGGGCGGCCTCCGGGCGGGCGACGACGCTGGGCGGCAGCGACGGGCTGACTAAGCTCGTCTGCGCGAAGGAGGACGGGCGCGTGCTGGGTGTCGGCATCACCGGTCCCGGAGCCGGGGAACTGATCGGCGAGGGAACGCTGGCGATCGAGATGGGGGCCGTGGCGGAGGATCTGGCACAGACGATCCACGCTCATCCGACCCTGAGCGAGACGATCATGGAGGCCGCCGAGGACGCCGCCGGACACGCCACTCACTTCCTTAAAAAACGAAAATAAGCGTAAAACGCAAAAAAAAATTAGCCGTCGCGTGGAATCTGTGCTAAAAGCGAGCAAACTATATTTTTTCGGGGTTCGGTAATGTTGGGACCGCGCGTATAAATCGATTAAGGAAGAACGGGTTGCGCACATGAAAACACTAACAGGTTGGTTTCTTGCCGTTGTGCATATCGTGGCGATGGTGGCGGTGCCGGTCGGAGTTGTCCGTGCCGATGATGCCCCGGCTTCGGCTGATCGCGCGATGCAAGAGGCGTTGTCCCAGCTCGATGCGCTGCTTGCCGCGGCTGGCGATGCCGCACCCGTTCCGTCAGATCATATTTCTGAACTGAAAGAACTGAAGGATAAATTCGAGAACCTGCAGGGGAAACTGTCAAGTCGTGATCAGGCATTGCAGGCGTCTGCCGAGGTGTTGACGGAGGCCGAGGCAAGGCTGAAGAACCTGCAGGACGAGAATCAGATCCTGAAAGGCGAGATCGAGGCACAACATCGCCGGGTCGAGCAGGCGGAGGCCGCGCGACTTCAGGCACAGGCGGACTTCGATCGGTTGTTCAAGGAAGAATCGAAAACGGTCAGCTCTGATGACGAGAATGCGCGCCAGGCGGCAGAGATCGTGCGGTTGAATGGTGAACTGGCGGCGGCCCAGGCCGCGCTGGAGAGCGAGCGTGCGCGTAAACCTGAGCCGGTGGCGAGTGGTGCCGACGGTGCCCGTGTTCGTGAACTGGAAGCGGCCGTCGAGGAGATGAAGGACGTTGACGCCCAGCGCAAGGCGGCCATGGATGATTTTTTCAAGCAGTTGGCCACGCAGAAAAAAGTGGTTGAAGCCCGGGATCAGTCGCTGGCGCAGATGCAAGCCGCCCTTGAGGCGGAAAAGGCCCGCGTGGCGGAACGCGACCGCGAGCTGGCGGCTCGTGATGAGGCTATTGCCGCGCGGCAGGCGGACCTGGTAACACGGGATCAGTCGCTGGCGAATCTGGCGGCAACGCTGGCCGAGGCCCGCCACCAGGCCGATATGACGGCGGCCACGCTGGAGACTCGCGAGACGGAATTGAAGACCGTGCGGGGTGAACTCGACCAGGTCAAGCTCGTCGACGCCCAGCGCCGCAAGACGCTGGATGAGACGCTGGCCTCGCTCGCGGCGGCCGAGCAGCGCGTCAAGACGCTAAGCGCTGAACTCGATGAGGCACGGGCGCGGCATACGGTATCTGTGGAGGAGACGGCGTCGAAAATATCGGAGATCAGTTCGCGAAACGCGCTGCTCGAGGGGGAGATTGCGCGGATGGAGCGGGATGTGAAGGCGGCGGAGGGCGATCGCGAGGCGGCACTGGCGCAGGCAGTGGATTTGCGTAGCACACTGGTGGCGCGTGAGGCGAGCATGGTTGATCTGGAGGCACAGGTGGCGCGGCTGTCGGCGGTGGATACCCAGCGCCGCAAGGCCATGGACCAGATCCTGCTGGATACCGCTACCCTTGAACAGGATAAATCGCGCCTGGAAATGGAGGTACAGCGGCTGACTCTGGCGATGGCCGCACGCGCGACTGAAGGCGCGGATGTCCCGGATCCCGGGCTAGTCGAACAGGTGCGCAGCGAGAACACGTCATTGCAATCGCGCGTCGCCGAACTCGAACGCCTGCTGCAAGTGGCTCGCGAGACGTCAGCGGTTGTGCCGGACGCCCCCGAACCACCCGCCGCCGGTAATGAGGCGGCGGCGCTCGCCCAGGTGGAGCAGGCCGGTTGGCAGCAGGAGAGGCCGCGACTGGAAGCGCAGTTGAACGAACTTCGTACCACGGCCGCCCAGGATGCCGAGCGTATCGAGACGATGACGCGCGCGCTTTCCCAGGCTCAGCAGAATGCGCTGGAACTCAGCACACGCGTCAAGGAGCTTGAAAATCGCAAAAACGATGTCAGGGAATCGGACCTGTTCAAGGAGCTTGAGCAGATCAACGCCATGCTGCGCGAGAAGATGCTCGAGGTGGAGGCGGATCGGCAGCGGCTGGCGAAGCTGGACGAAGAGGCCGCGAAGACGCAAGCCTTGCAGGCAAAGTCCATCGAGACGCATACCGCAAGGCTGGCCGAGATGGATCAGGCATTGTCTGAGGCGCAGGCGCGCGAGGAGGAGTACAAGGAGTTGATCGAACGGTTGGTTCCGCAGGTCGAGACGCTTGAGCAGCAGGTCACGGCACTGACGCAGGAACGGCAGGAACTGACCAACCGGCTGTTGCAGCGCGATCAGGATCTACAGGGGCTGAAAGTGGAGCTGGAACGGCGGGAGCATCGGCTGGCCAAGGCGGAACGGGTCGCCGACGTGCTGGAAAAGGCCCGCACCGAGGTGCTGCGTGCTGGCGATCGCGAGAAGCTCAATATGCATTACAATATGGCATCGGTTTATGCGCGTGACGGCAAATTTTTGGAAGCGGAGAACGAGTACCTCCAAGCCTTGCGCATCGACCCGGCTGATGCCGATGTACATTACAATCTCGGTATTCTGTACGATGACGAGATGAAGCAGTCCGAGAAGGCGATGGTCCATTATCGCCGCTATCTGCAGCTCAACCCGCACGGCCCGGATGCCGATCGTGTGCGTACCTGGCTGATGAAGCTGGAGATGCAGGCGCAGCGGTGATGATTGCTTGTGTCCCAATTCCTGATCGGGAGTACCCGGGCCCATGCGTCTGGTGTTTACAGTCCTATTGCTGATGGTGCTGCCGACCGCCCTGCTGAGTCTGCTGGCCGGACGCAGCATCCAGGCCCGCGAACTGGTTCTGGAACGGCAAACTCAAGACGATGCGGCGGCACGTCTTGAGTCGGTCGCCGTACAGGTCGACCAGCGGCTCGACGAGGCGCTGGCAGCGGTTTCGCGGATGTTTCGCGAGACGGTTCTGGCCGGTAGCGATGTCAGGCGGCTTGATGCGTCCCGAATCACGCAGGCGGCTCCAGAGCAGACTGTACGGCGGGTTTTCCTGTTCATGAATCCGGTGGGTTTCATCTATCCCGAACCCGCGGGTATGTCCGCCACCGGTACGGTGGCTGCGGTTGTCTCGCCGTTGCACCCCGAATTGATCCAGGCCCTGGCGGGGGGAGCGGGGGGCGATGAACCGTCACGGGTGGCGATCAGTCAAGCTGGCTGCCACTGCCTTTTCGTACCGGTTACCGGCTATCGCGACCTGTATGCGGGAATCGAGATCGATATGGAGGGGATGCAGCGGTTCGTCAATCACCTGCTGGATATGAATTCCACGCGGCTCCTGAAGCTGTCAGTGCTCTCTTCCGATGGGGAGGAGTGGCTGGGCGCGTCAGGCGAAGGCGATGCGAATGGCACGGTTGTCATCAGTGACAGCCTGTGGGGGGCGACCGAGCTGGCGGCTGCCGCCACCCGTCCGCTTGAAGAGGCGGTGGCAACACGCCGACTGGCGCTGCCCGGGAGCACCGAGATCGGTGCATTTGTTGTGGATGGCCGGGAAATGCGCCGGGCGCATACACTCCAGGCCCGTCTGGTCGGATGGGGGATTTTGTTGCTGGTTGTGATGATCCTGGGGAGTGCGGGGGCGCTGATCATGGGGGCGCACCGGCAAGTGCAGACGGCCCGGCGGCGCAGCGAGTTCATGGCCGGTATGTCGCACGACCTGCGCACGCCCGTGGCCGCCATGCGCGTAATGGCCGAGAGCCTGCAGGCCGGGCGGGTGGCGGACGCCGAACGCCGCCGCGAATTCCTCGATGCAATTGTCAGTGAATGCGTTCGTCTGGGGGACTTGATCGAGCGGATCATGTTTTATTTCCGTCAGGAGCAGGGGATGCTGCGTTACGAGAAGCGGATCGTGGCGGTTGACGCGATTGCCGCCGCCGTCGCGGAGCGGTTTCGCCGTCAGCATCCCGGCCGCGTGCGGATCGCGTTTGTGAAAGCCGGGGCGGTTCCCCCTGTTCTCGCCGATGCGAATGCGGTGGAGAAGGCGTTGACAAACCTGATCGATAATGCCGTCAAATATGGGCACAGCCTTGATAAAGGCGGTGGTCAATTCCTGGATGAAGGCGTCGATATCACCGTGCGCGCCGAATCCCGTCGCGAGGGACGGCGGCTCTGGACGGTGCTCACTGTGCGGGATCGTGGCGAGGGCATATCGATTGGTGAGCACCGCCGGATATTCGGGCGCTTTTATCGTGCGTATTCAGGCGGTCATGCGCACCGGGGTGGTTTCGGGCTTGGACTTTCGATGGTGGCCGACATTGTCAAGGCGCACCGGGGGAGGATCCGCGTATCGAATGCCGCCGATGGTGGTGCTATATTTGAGGTATGGTTGCGGAGCGTGCAGGTTTAAACGAGGTAAGCCGGAAAAGGAACAGTCATGAGTGAGCGCAAACGGGTGCTGGTGGTGGAGGATGAAGCAACCCTGCTGCTGGGGCTTGTCGAGAATCTCAAGTTTGCCGGCTATGATGTGCTACAGGCCACGGACGGGCCCGCCGCCTACGAGACGGCGCTGCGCGAGCGGCCGGATGCCATCCTGCTTGATATCATGCTACCGGGGTTGAGCGGGTTCGAGGTCTGCCGTAAACTGCGTGAGAAGGGTTGCCAGATGCCCGTGATCATGCTCACCGCCCGGGGAGACGAGTTCGATAAACTGCACGGCTTCGAGATGGGGGCGGATGATTATGTCACCAAACCGTTCAGCCTGGACGAGTTGCTGGCGCGGTTGAAGGCGGTGCTGCTGCGCGGCGAGCGCCAGGCAACCGGTCCGCGTATGCTCGCCTTTGCCGATGTGGAGCTGGATCTGGATGCACGCACCATGACCCGTGGCGGCAAGGATGTTGTGGTGACGCGGACCGAATTCGATCTGCTGGTGTATTTCGTCGAGAACGAGGGCAAGGCGCTCTCGCGCGAGACGGTGATGAACGATGTCTGGGGTATGGAGTATTACGGCACGCAGCGCTCGTTGGACAGTTTTGTCGCCAATCTGCGAAAGAAGATCGAGAAAGACCCGCACAATCCGTTGCACATTCACACGGTCCATGGTGTCGGCTACAAGTTCCTGGCTTGATGGGGATGGGCCGGGCACTCAGAAACAGCAGCGGATGCAGGATCCGATGCCGGGGTGGCTCCAGACCGTCAGGCTGCCGCCGATGGATTCGGCACGGCTGCGCATGATGATCAGTCCGGTGCCGCCGCCCTTTTGGCGGATGAACCCTGCGCCGTTGTCGGTGATCTGCAGGCAGGGTTTGCCTTTCTTCCAGCCCAGCATGATGCGGATTCGTGAGGCGTGGCCGTGGCGAATGGCGTTGCTGACCGCTTCCTGGGCAATGTAGTAGAGCTGGGCCGAGGCGGCCGGTTCAAGCTCGGGGAACGGCGTTTCGTGCAGCCGGAAGCGGCACTTGATCGCGAATAACTCCGCAGTCTTCTGCGCATGGGTCTCCAGGGCCGCTGGCAGGCCGCCATCTTTCAGGTCCACCACCATCAGCCCGTGTGCCAGCATCCGGGCATGCTCCATGATGTCGTGCAGCATAGTGGCGAGCTGCCGCAGACGATCCTGGTATTGCGGGGCGGCTGCCTCCATGCCCCGCTCCAGGGAGGAGAGCAGGTAGCGGGCGCCGACGATCTCTTGCCCGAGCGTGTCGTGTAGATCCTGGCCGATCCGCTGCTGCTCGTGTGTGCTGACCTGGATGATGGTCTTCTGCGCGATGATGCGCTGTTCCATTTCCTGCCGCAGGGAGCGGTTGGCCTCGTCCAGTTCCAGTGTCCGCTGGCGGACGAGTTCCTCCAGCTTCTGGCGATGCTGGACGAGTTCGGCCGCGATTTGCTGCCGCTCGGCGATTTCGGCTTGAAGCGCTTCCGTGCGTTCCCGGATTCGGTCGGCCATCAGGTTGGCCTCCTTGTGAAGCAGGCGGATCTCCTGGTGTCGTGCCGTGGGCGGGGTCTTGTCATATTCCCCCCTGGCGGTATTGCGCATGCTTCGCACAACCGCGTAAAGCGGTCGGCGCAGGAATCGTCGCGTCAGGAGCCAGGTCAGGATGAATTGAATGGCAATACCGCCGCCGGTGATGGCCAGGATCGCAGGCCACAGCCACTGGCGCAGCATCACGATAGGCTGGCGTGACCAGGATATATGCACATCTCCGATCAGTTCGCTGTTCCAGTAGACCGGGGCCGCCGCGATAATCCCCGGCGTTCGTTCGGCTGCCGGTGATATCCATTCGCCCAGCACATCTCCAAATTGGTTCTCCACCCGGATGCTGAGCACCGAGGGGTTCAGGTTATGTTTACGCAGTTTCCTCTGGACCTCGCTCGCGTTGAGGTTCCAAACCGGCTCGCTGATTTCCTTGATAAATTCGGACGCGAACGCGTCAGCCTGTCTTGGCAGTTCCGACTCGAGGGGACGAAGCAGCACATGATAGCTGAAGAAGCCGACCCCCAGGCAGACGATTGCCAGTGCAATCGAATGCCAGAGCACCAGCTCATTGGATAGTCGCCAGTGTCTGTGACGCATAAACCTCCCCCGTCGAATCTGGGCATATCGTGCCGTATCCGGACCGCGATGACAAGCTTGCAAATTCGCGACTTGCCTGATTTTATCGAAGCGTCTACACTGAGCACCAAAACACCGGAGGGCTAGTCTGATGAAAAACACCTTGATCATCATTGCGCTACTCATGATGACGGCTGGCGGGCGTGCACAGACGAACGAAACCCCCCGGCCTTTTTTGATCGTGGGGGAGGAATTGCCCCCTTATGAATACCTCGATGCGGATGGGAAACCGGCTGGTATTAGCGTCGAGTTGATCGAGGCGATCTTCACTGAGCTGGGCGTCCCCTACGAGATCCGTTTCTACCCTTGGGCTCGCGCGTGGTCGATGGTGGAGAACGGAGCGGCCGATGCCGTGCTCTCGATCTCGCACAATCCGGCGCGCGAGGCGTTCCTGTATTTCACGGACGAACAGAAGCAGTTCAGGGCGACGCGGAAAGTGCCGCCTGACTTCATGTGGCTCACCGACTATGTCTTCTTCCTTAATCGCCGGTTGGCTGATAGCACCCGGTTCGACTCCTATGAACAAATCAAGCGCGACGGTCTGCGGGTGGCGGTCACCGACCAGTATTCGTATGATGAGGCGTTCTTGAAATCCGGATTGACGACGATAACGCGAAGTCTACCGTCCGACACCATACGTACCGTTGTGGAAGGAACGGCTGACATCTGCCCGATGGACCGTGCCGTTGGCTGGGCGCTGTTGAAGAAGGAAGGATTGCAGGATAGAGTTACCTGGCTGCCGAAACCGCTTTTCACGAAACCCTATCTGCTGGCTTTTTGCAGGGCGTCCGACTACCCCGGGACGGAAGCCTTGATGCGTAAATTCTATGACCGGTTGCGTGAATGGCGCCAGCGCGGGGATGTTGAAAAGATCACCGCTCGCCACCTTGATTCCGTGCGCCCCGTGCGCCCGGCGCGTCCGTTGGTTTTTGTCTGCGAGGATTGGCCCCCCTTCGAGTATGTCAAGGACGATCAGTTGCAGGGGATCAACGTGGAGCTGGTCGAGCGCATCATGGGAAGTTTGCGGCTGCTTTACGAGATCCGCTCCTACCCCTGGGCGCGCGCCTGGATGATGGCGGAGCGCGGGCAGGCAGAGGCCGTCCTGTCGGTCTCCTACCACCCCGACCGCGAGCAGGTGCTGTATTACACCGAGGGTCAGCGCGCGGCGGCGCGGGAAGGAAGTCTGCCGACGGACTACCTCTGGCTCAGCCGCTACGGGTTCTTTGTCAAGGCTCGCAACGGCGAGAGCGAGACGTTCGGTTCCTATGAGCACATTATCGAATCCAAGGCCGTTGTCGGCTTGAACAAGGGCTATTCGTATTCGCCCAGCTTCCCTGCCGACCGTTTCCAATCGCATGTCTACTACGATACGGAAGCCGGTTTCATGGGGCTGATCAAGGACGAGATCGATGTGTATCCGATGGATATGACCGTGGGTCGCCATACGCTGATGGAGATGGGGCTGGAAAAGAGCGTGACCTGCCTACCGCAGGTCCTCTTCTCCAAGGCCTACCTATGCCCGTTTGTGAGGGCATCCGACTATCCCGGACTGGAAAGCATCATGTACGAGTTCTACCACCAGTTGCGCCAGCTACGCGCCTCCGGACTGCTACCCTACTGAACGGGGGAAAGCCCGCCAGCGGCTGTCCTGTGTGCCGGGTTGTGTGCCGCTCGAAGCGTTGTTTCCCGCGATGGCTGTGCCATGCGTAGCCCAAAGGCGAAGCATGGTCGACGGCAAGTCGAAAACAGTCAACTTGAATGTGAAATGGAGGGGAATCCCTCCCGACTCGATGCGCGAATCCGGGGATGCGGAGTTTGAGCGCAGCCGGACAAAAGCCGAGGCAGAGCTTCATCGCATTATCGACGAGGTAACGCACAAGGGGCGAGCAGAGCATTTGACGGAACGTCTAGCCAAAAATATTTGAACTTTGTTTCCGTGTGAAGCGGTGTTTTGCTGTTTAGCGTTTTCTGTGGTGCGAGTGTTCAGGTGTTCAGCGTTCAGCGTTCAGGAATTTGGCCATCGCCGTTCTGATGGCGGCAAGTGCATTTCCAGGGACTTTTCGAGGCCGTT
>CAZOXS010000099.1:0-11267 GCA_964583785.1 uncultured Victivallales bacterium | reverse complement strand
GATGGGCAAAAACAAGGAGGGTAACTTGGGGGAGAAAGATCGGTGAGCGAGAACGGCGACGAGAGCGGACAACGAGTGGGAATTTGAATCGTTCACCGCTCTCGTCGCCGCTCTCGTTCACCGAAATAGTGCAGGCCAAAGGGCCAACTTATAGGCAACTCAGGCAAACACCCCTATAACTGACCCATTACCGGCTGTGTTTTGTTTGACAGGCGCGGTCGATACCCCGATAATGAGGTCTTTTCTGGCTGCTGGCCTTGACGATACAAATGGAGCCATCACATGCTGATTTACGATAAAGTACTGGAGTCGCCGCAGGATTTCTCGTTCGCGATCGAGACGCTGGGACCCTGTACGGTGCAGTCCCCGCTGGTCGATTGTGAGTTTGTCGATGACGCGGACGGTGTGCTGCTGACGGCGGATGCGCGTCGCATGGCGCAATACTATGCCAATGGTGTTGAACCGCCTTCCTTTGAATTTGCGGGTGCGCACCGTAAGCTGTTCTTTAATCCCGCCTGGACCAAGGTGGCGATTGCGACGGCTGGCGGGTTGAGTCCAGGACTTAATGACGTGATCAAGGGGCTCGTCCACATCCTGCACTTCGAGTACGGTGTGCGCAGTATCTACGGCATCCGGTTCGGTTACCGCGGGCTGCTTCCCGAATTCGGCCATTCGCCCATGATGCTCAATCCGGACATCGTGGACACGATCCATGAGGATGGCGGAACCATCCTCGGATCGTCCCGCGGACACGGCGAGCGGGTCGGCGAGCTGGTCGACTCACTACAGCGCCAGAATATCAACATTTTCTTCTGCATTGGCGGTGACGGCACCCTGCGGGCGGCGGCGGATATCGCGGTGGAAGTGAAAAATCGCGGACTGAAGATCGCGGTGGTCGGGGTGCCCAAGACCATCGATAACGACCTGAACTTTGTCGGGCGGACGTTCGGTTTCGAGACGGCGGTCTACAAGACGCATGAGATTATCAGCTCGGCGCACATGGAGGCCAAGGGGGCCTACAACGGGATCGGGCTGATCAAGCTGATGGGGCGGGATTCCGGTTTTATCGCGGCGTTCGCCAGTCTGGCGAATTCGGTGGTGAACTTCTGCCTGGTGCCCGAGGTTAAGTTCGAGATCGAAGGCAAGGGCGGTTTGCTGGCGGCGGTCGAACGGCGGTTTGCGTCCGGCAAGGACCATTGTGTCATTGTCGTGGCTGAAGGTGCCGGGCAGGATTTCATGCAGGGGCTGCCAGAGCGGCGCGATGCCTCCGGGAATGTGCTTCACCATGACATCGGTGAATATCTGCGGGACCGGCTCCAGTCGCATTTCTCCCGTTCGCCCTGGGATGGCTCGGTCAAGTATTTCGATCCGAGTTATTCCATCCGCAGTGTGCCCGCGCAGGGGACCGATGCGATCCTTTGCCATCTGCTGGCCAAGAACGCGGTTCATGCCGCCATGGCGGGCAAGACCAGCTGCGTGGTCGGTCGGACGAATAATATCTACACGTTGGCCCCGATCGCGCTGGCCACTGTCGAGCGGCAGAAACTGAACCTGAAGGGGGACTTGTGGCGGGCGGTTCTGGATGCCACGCGCCAGAATGATTATTTTCGTTTGCCTAACGGTAATGGCAAGGCGGAACCCTCGACGGATGCGTAGTTTTTTTCTTTTACAAGGGACTTGATTCATTTTAACCGTTTTAGTAATTTCGCGCTGTCTGGTTGGTCATTGTGTCAGAACGTGCTTCGGATTGTTCCGGGGCCAAAACAGGAGGACGGGATGAAACGTATCGCAGGTGTGGCTGTATGTGCGGTGGCTCTGGTGATGGCGGCAGGATGCGCGAAACCGAAAGTGGAGAGCGAGAAATCCCCGTTTGATATCATCCAGGAGAAGGCCAACGCGATTACGGCGGCTGGTGGACTGGCGGCGGTTGGTGTCGGGTCTTCCCGCACGGTTCATCTGGCTCTCGATAAGGCGAAGACCCGTGGTCGCACGGAAGTGGCGCACATCATGGAGACCAAGGTTGAATCGTTGAAGAAGGACTTCTCGGAAGAGGTCGGAACGGCTGACGGATCTGAGCTCAACGAGCTGTTCTCGGCCGCCAGCAAGCACATCGCCTCGCAGGTGCTGCGCGGTGCGGTGCCGAAAGATCTGAAGTACGACACGAAGGACGGCATGACCACGGCCTGGGCGCTGATGGTTGTCGATCCGAGTGTGATCGCGGATGCGTTTGCCAACCAGGCCAACACACAGCGCCACCTTTACACGCGTTTCCGCGCGTCGCAGGCGTTTGCGGATCTGGATGCCGAGGTCAAGAAGTTCGAAGAGTTCAAACAGAAGGATGCGGGCATGGTCCTTGGCCAGTAAGGTTACTGTCTAATGCGAAGAAGCAGACGGTCATCCGGCCGTCTGCTTTTTTTGGCCTATAGGCATGCGGCCAGCAGCAGTAGCAGCGTTTCGCACAATTCGCTGGCCGCCCCGAGCGTATCACCGGTGACCCCGCCGATGCTGCGCCTGCAGGAATGGCCGAAGGCGCGGCTGGCAGCCAGCGCCAGCAGCGCCAGCACCAACGGGCGCAGGCTGAAAAAGCCGATCGTGAGCGTGAACGCCAGCGCCGTCAGCATGGCCGCACGAAGGTGCTCGCGGCTGGCCTGGTTAATAAAGGCGGCCCCCGTGCCGCCTTCGGGGCGGGCGTAGGGGAACCGGACGGCCAGATCGACCTGTGCCGTGCGGGCGATGATGCAGGCCAGGATGATCCAGACCGGTTCACCCCGTTCGATCAAGGTGGTGATCGCCGCGAACCGGGCCAGCAGCACCAGCACCAGAGCCAGCGTACCGAAGGTTCCCAATGAGGAGTCCTTCATGATTTCAAGCCGGCGTTGCGGGGTCCAGCCGCCCCAGATCGCATCGGCCCAGTCGGCCAGGCCGTCGAAATGCAGCCCGCGGGTGAGCAGGACCCCGGCGGTGACCACCGCGACGGCGGCGATCGATGGCGGGATCCCCGGCAGGAGGCCGATGAGGATCTGCGGTGTGACCCAGAGCAGTAAGCCGATCAGCGCACCTGCGACCGGGAACCAGGCCAGCGCGTCGGCTGGCCGCGCGGCCTCCTCACCACGGACGGGCAGGATCGTCAGCGTTCGCAGGGCGGTTACCAGCGGGGGCGGTAGTTTCATCAGGCTTTCACAACGTTCGGAGCAGGTGCGCAAACGCCGCGCGAATCCACCACCAGCGGCAGGCGGGTAGCCAGCGCGTCGTGGTCGACATTGTCGTGTCCGGTAGCGATAATGGCGGCATCAAACCGTTGGGCGGTGATCTCCTCGATGGCAACACTGGCGATGCCGGCAAAATGACCATGCTCGCGACTCGGGCGCACGACGGGGCAGTAGGGATCGTAGTAGGCCACCTCGGCTCCTAGTTTGAGCAACTGTTCCCAGAGTACATAGGTGGGGCTTTCGCGATCGTCGTCGACATTCTTCTTGTAGGCCAGCCCGACAAGCACGATTCGACTGCCGCGCAGCGGCTTGCCGAGCTCGTTCAGGGCGAGCATCGTACGCTGGATGACGTAGGCCGGCATGGCGGTGTTGACCTCGCCCGCCAGTTCGATGAAGCGCGTGGAGATGCCGTATTCCTTGGCCTTCCAGGTCAGGTAGAACGGATCGATCGGGATGCAGTGTCCACCCAGGCCTGGGCCGGGGTAGAAGGGCATGAAGCCGAACGGCTTGGTCGAGGCGGCGCGGACGACCTCCCAGACGTCGATGTCCATTTCGGTGAAGACGATTTTCAGCTCGTTGACCAGGGCGATGTTGATGCAGCGGAAGATATTCTCCATCAACTTGGTGGCCTCGGCCGTGCGGCAGTTCGAGACGGGAACCGTCTTACAGATGACCGCGTCATAGAGTGCACAGGCCACCTCCCGCGAATCCGCGTCGAATCCGCCGACGACTTTCGGTATGGTGGACGTCGAAAAATCGGTATTGTTGGGATCCTCGCGTTCAGGTGAATACGCCACGAACAGGTCGCGGCCGGCCTTGAGGCCACTGCCTGCCTCCAGGATCGGGATCATCACTTCCTCGGTGGTGCCGGGGTAGGTGGTGGATTCGAGGGTGACCAGCTGACCTTTGCGCAGGTGCGGGGCGATGCTGCGGGCAGTGATCTCGATGAAGCTCAGGTCCGGGTCCCGATGGCTCGTTAGCGGGGTCGGTACGCAGACGAGCAGGGCGTCGCACTCGAGGGCACGTGAGAAGTCCGCAGTGACAAACGCCTTCGGGTTGCCCGTCAGCGCGGACTGGATATGCGTGGCGTCGATGTGCTTGATGTAGGACGTTCCCGATTGGATGGCGGCGATTTTGCTTTCGTCGATATCCAGCCCGGCGACATGGAAGCCGGCCTTGGCAAATTCAATCAGCAAGGGGAGCCCGACATAACCGAGACCGACGACACCAACACGCGCCTCACGGCTCTTTATATCAGCAAGGAATTTCTCTTTCATAAGCGTTTTTTCTGTTGTCTGGGGTTATCTAAAGCAGTGATTGTCGACGCCGCAGATTTGATCATTTGTCTGCAGCCAAGTCAAGTCATCAGCGGTCAGCGTGCAGGGCGGTGGTACTACTTGTCGGCCGGCACCGGGGCGTCGGGCCGGGCGGTCATGTTGGCGGGCTCGGCCGTTGCCGGTGGGCTTGGCTCCCGGCGTAGCTGGGGAATTCGGTACTGGGTGGCGATTCGCTGGTTGGCTTCGTCCAGTGCCCCCGGCGCAAGGGCAATCTCGACCCCGCTGCCGCGCAGTCCCAGTCGGTGGATGCCGCCTTCGCGGTCGACGGCGGCGAGGACGTTGTGCAGGTTCGCCACGGGTGTGCCGTTAACCGTCTCGATGACCTCGTCGCGTAGATGCTGGTAGCCGATGTTGATCGGATCCGCCAATACCGAGCTCAGGATCACGACCCGTTCGCCGGGCTTCTGTACGTCGGTCTGTCGTGCCAGGTAAAGATGGGCCAAGCGGGGATTGGTGCGCAGGGTCCATTGCTTGCCCGGGGCCTTGATCATGCGCCCGGTGAGCTCGCGGATGACAAGACCGCCATCCACGAGATAGGGTTCGGGCAGTCCTTCGGGGTTCTCGGGAATCAGCAGGTCTGCGTCATTGAAACGTCTGAGCACGACGGTGTCGGTCGCGACTTGCCGGTCTCGGATGCGTTTGACCTGGAGATGATCACCTGGGCGGTGGTTTCCCTTGATCATGTGCGGGAAGGCGAGGCGGCCACAGACGGGGTCGTTGTAGAACCCCTGGGCATCGATCGCGGTGCCATTGATCTCGAGGATGATATCGTTCGGCTGTAGCGGATTCTCGCCATTTGTTCCGGGCAGGACCCCCAGCACCTGGATTCCGCCCGGCTCCGTGGCGGGAACGCCGAAGTAGGCGCGTTTGGTGTCGTCGATCAACGGTTGCCAGGCGATACCGGCAGAGGCGAACCCGCGATAGGGCGGGGACTGGACGTCGTCAATGAACTGCTGCAAAAACATGGCCGGCAGCATCAGGGCGGTGCGTGAGCCGCCGTGGTAGCTTAGCGTGATGCCGGCCAGACGGTCGTCGATGTATACCGGTGCGCCAGCCCCGTCGATATTCAAGTCGGTCAGAATGGAGCCCAGCAGGACCGCATAGGGGGCATTCGGGAGTTCGTCGACCTTCCATTGGACGATGCGTCCGTTGCCTTCCTGGGGTTCGCCGCTGGCGGTGATCTGGAGAATACTCGCCGTTGTCGTGGTGGCTTCGGGGGCCGTTGAGGACGGCAGGCTGGCCACCGGGATGCGGGTGGCCGTGTCCAGTGCCAGCAAGGCGAGATCGATCTGCGGATCGGCTTGGATCAGGCGGGCGGTTTCCTTGCGTCCGGAGCGAGGCCGCCGGATCTCGATCAGGGTCTGGTTGCGGATCAGGGATTCGGTGGTGATGATGACGGACTCGTTCAGCATCAGGCCGAACCCGCGGCGATCCTTGGTCGCGTCGCGCTGCCAGGGTACGTTGGTATCATATTCCTGGAAACTGACGAGCACCTCGACGACGGGCTTTTCGCTTTCGGCGGCAAGGCGGAAGGGGACGATGACCAGCAGGGTCAGGGCGAGCCGTAGCGAAGACAGGACAGCAGTTCTCATTCCGGTTCTCCGGTGTTGATGTTGAATGGCGTCGGTACGCCGTATTGCGCCAGGATGTCGTCCTGGACCGCCTCAAGTACGCCTGCATCCAGGATCAACGGATCGGTCATGCCGGCGAACCGGATGACATGGAACCCATTGGGGGCGGTCTTGAACGCGTCGACCAGATCCTGCATCCGGCGGATCGGTGTGCCGTTGACATCAACAACAAGTCCATTGATGAAGGATTCGGCGTAGGTGTTGACCGGGTGCGGCAGGCGGGTGATCAGGATGACGAACGCGTCGTGGTCGCGGTGATGCCCGTCGATCTTGCCGTAGTTTGACAGGTAAATCAGACGCTGGTCGTTGACGCTGCTGAAACCGGTGCTGATCGTCTTGAGGATCTCGCGGTTGAGCGGGGCGAAGACCAGTCCCCCGCAGATGGCATATTCGGGTTGGATGTCGTAGAGATTGCGGAAGACGAACGGATCGCTCGGATTGGCGAGCGTTACCTTGAGTTGTTGTACTTGACCCGCGCGGAAGATGCGCATGTCCAGCGTATCGCCCGACTGGCGACGCTCGAAGATTTCGGTGAAGGCCACGGGGTTGCCGTCGAGGCGGATCGTCCCGTCCTCGGCAATATCATAGCCGTCGATACCGAGCAATACATCGCCCGGTTCCAGATGCCCCTGTGCGCTGCCGAATGGGTCGATGCGTGAGATCACGACGCCGGTTTCGCCGTCGGGCACGCCGAGGCTGGTGCGCATGGCGGGATTGCGCAACTCCAGATAGTCGATCCCGATCTCGGGGTACCCGTCATAGCGGCCGTCCTCGATGTCTTTCAGGAAGTGGCGGATGACCGGCACCGGAATGGCATACCCGATGTTGTCGCCAGCCGACAGGCCTTGGAAAGCCACACCGACAACCTGCCCGTTGAAGACAACGGGACCGCCGCTGTTGCCGGGATTGATCGCGGCATCGACCTGTAGCACCAGGTGTTGGTCGATCGCGCTGTGGGCATAGGTGTTGTGATCGATGCGCGAGACAACCCCGCGGGTGATCGAGACGCGGTCTCCGCCGAGCGGGAACCCGATGGCGGTGACCGTGTCGCCCAGCGCGGGGAGCGCATCCGTGAACGTGACGGGGGGGACGTTGTCGAAGAAGTCAGGATCATCGACGTCCAGTATCGCCAGGTCGCAATCGTGGGCGGTGAATCGCACGCGGGCCAGATAGCGTCTGGGATCGCCGTTCTTCTGGACTTCGAGAAAGCGGCTGTTGGAAACCACATGTGCATTGGTCAGGATGCGTTTGCCCGCGATCACGAAGCCCGTGCCGCTGCCGCGGCGCGGGGGGCTGGCCTGCCAGGGGGTGTTGAACCGGTCTACCTGCATGGTGTTATGAATCTTGATCGAGGATTGCTGCACGACCTGCGGTGCGGGTATGGCCCGGTCTGGAATGGTGGTGCAGCCGCTGGAAATGGCTATGGTGATGGCGGCTAACGTCATCCGCGTTGGTTTTGGCCTTTTACTTTTCATAATGCGCTGTATAGTTACGCAAAGCACGGGTGAATGCACGGAAAAAACGGGGGAATGGAATGGGAATCAGTGACCGGGACTATATGCGTCACGGTGGACGATCGAAACCGTCACGCAAACAGGGCTCAGCATGGCGGGAGCGACTGGCGCAGGCGCGGTTCCGCCTGTGGCTGGCCTGGCGTTGGCTACGGGGCAGCCGCCGGCCTAGAATTTGAACTTGAGCAGCAGTCCGTACTCGATGTCCCCGGCGTCGAAGTCGCTCAGCGTACTCCATTTCTCGAAGGGGTAGTACGCCATGAATTCGACGTGAAGGGCGGGCATGGGGATCTGGAAGCCGAGCATCAGTTGCCAGTATACATCAGTCCAGTCGTCGGCGTCAGAGTCTTCCGCCTTGATGTAGCTGGCTAGCGCACCCACCCCGCCGAGCCAGTTGCGATCCTCGAAAATCAAGTTGATCTGAGGCGTAATCACGGAATCGATTCCGGCACCGCGGCCCTCTTCGCCTTCACTGATGTCCGGTGCGAATCCCACCAGCAACTGCCAGAAGGCATTGCCTTCGTGGTATTCGTAGCCCAGCAGATAGCTCATATCCCCCTCGTCGAACGGGAGCTCCAGGTATTCGGAATGCTGCTGGTGGTAGCGGGCTCCCGCGGCGAGCGCGTGGCCGGCGACGGCCGGATTCTGAAAGCCGAGCAACAGGATGAGAGCAGGAAACAGGATTTTCAATTTCATGGAGGGAAGTCTAGGGAAGTCGCTCGGGAAAAGCAAGTGTCGTTTGCACCACCCAATCCGCCGCACATCCTTTTCGACGCTAACGACAGATCAGGTTACAGGCTCTATCTAGATTGTGCGCTTGTAAGTCACGATGTCCCTTGTGCGTTAACGGCGAAAAGCGAATGTTATCTTGTCGACCCAAACGAAAAAGAATGGAGCGATCAGATGTGCTCACCCCGGACTGAACCGCCTGCGCCTCCCGCCTACGAGCCCATGTTGTCCACCAAGGAGCACGACCAAGTGGTGTCGGTGCTCGGCACACCGGACGAGCTGACGCCGCTTGGCCAGACGGTGGTGCGGGTGGCGGAAACCAAGCTTGCATTCGGCTTTGGCGATGCCTTTGTGCGCGGGATCTTCTGTAACGAGCTCGTTATGCCGCCCGTGTTTGGTCTGCCATCAACGAAATTGAGCAGTGCCGCAGATAGACTAAGGTTCTTATATTTATCTAGACAGGATGACAGGATTGGCAGGATCAAATTGATTGATAATCAGCGACTTTATCCTGTGTATCCTGTTAATCCTGTCGAAATAACAATGAGAGGGCTAGCCTGTAACGCGGGTAGAGTTTCTGTATGATCCGGACTTGATTGAGAAAGGGTTTGCCAGGCAAAGCAAGCTGCTTTATGCGTGGCGTAAATGAACGCTCCCGCGTTGCTCAATTCGCATCCATGGCGTCCTTGATAATAAATGCCGACGAGCAAGGTGCAGATAAGGGTCCGCAGGAAACCGACCAGAAGTGCGAAGACACTCATGACCACGGCTCCGGTGTAGGGCCGGGGCTTTAGCCCGTCAGCGGCATCCAGGTATCCGGTGTGTTCTGGTTCTCAATGCGAGCTGGCGGCGATCAGCTCCTCGCAGGCGTCAAGCCAGTCGGGTGAAACACGGGTGCCACGTACGGGGCGGACGAAGAGCCGTCGTGCCGCCAGTAGGTGCCGGCCTGGGGGGGCGAGCAGGCGGTCGAGCCAGTGCGAGGGCTGGCGTCGCAAGACCGTCAGCATTTCATCCAAAAGCTCCAGCGGTTCTTCCTGGAACGGTTCGAGGACAAACTGCCATAGGATATCGGGTTCCGACTTGATGG
Organism: uncultured Victivallales bacterium; assembly: GCA_964583785.1. Taxonomy (GTDB): domain Bacteria; phylum Verrucomicrobiota; class Kiritimatiellia; order UBA8416; family UBA8416; genus UBA8416. The sequence goes on along the minus strand of CAZOXS010000099.1, from coordinate 1,763 downwards.
CCCGCCGCAAGATGGCGGAAAGCCTTGCCCGCTGCTGGAACAGGTCATGTCCGCGCAGGAACAGGGTCTGGCGGTTCGCGGTTGCCGGCGGTAGATCCTTCTGATCAAAAGGGGCGGTGCAACGGGCCTGCTCGGGAAAAAGATCCGGCAACCGTCGCCCGGCAAAGGTTTCAGTCGGGGCATCGAATGCGCCTAGGCGCGCGGCGGCCTCGTGTTCGATCTCCCGTAGATCGCGGGTGCTAAGCTTGTCGGTTGATAGGACCCGGTAGGGCGGGAGGGGTTGCGCCTTCAGTTTCAGTCCGTCCGCCTGGTCACGCAGTTCGGTGCCCGGCAGCAGCAACAGCGGGAGGAATTGCGGATGCGCATCGGGAAAATTTTCGAGCCACTGCAGGGAACTGTCGATATCCTGCCGATCCTGGCGGGGCAAGCCATACATGAAATCGATCGTGGGGCGGATGCCATGCTGCTGAAGGTAGCCGATGCCGCGCAAAACACGATCGGGATTGGTGCCGCGCTGCAGGATTCGTAACACGGCCGGATCGGTGCTCTGGACACCGACTTCCGCCTCGGTCACTCCGGCCTGCTTCAGTTGACGTGCCTGTTCCTCGGTCAGGGTGTCGGCCCGGATTTCGACAAAAAAGGCGATCTTCCGGTCGGGATTTGCGCGGGCCAGGGTGGAGACGACGGCGTCGAACTGCGGGTGGGAATTGAAGGTCGGGTCCACCAGCCTGATCTCGCGTGCCCCCCGGCGCTCCAGGATCCGGATCCGCCGGAACACGTTTTCGGGGGGGAGCGAGCTGCTGCCGGCGCGCCGGAGATTGTAGCAGCAGAATGCACAGCGCAGGGGGCACCCCCGGTTGGTTTCAAGATAGGCCATGCCGTTCGCGTCCGGGCGGTTGATGCGGGCGGCTGGCGGGGGCAGTATGTCGATCAGGGCGGGCAGCGTTCGTGGTCGGGTTCCCCATGTCCATTCCGACGGCTGGGTGCTGACAAAAGGTGTCTTAAGACGGGTGGCCACGGTTTCGAAATCGGGAGTTCCGCCGGTGCGCAGCGATTGCAGGATGGCTGGGAATACCGTTTCGCCCTCGCCAATGGCAATGGCATCGCAAGGGGAATCGGCGCGGAAGATCAGCGGGTGTTCGTGCGCGGCTTCGGGGCCGCCAAGCACGACGCGCAGGGCCGGAAGTTGGCGCTTAAGAAGCCTCAGCAGCCGTAGCGTCCGTTCAATGTTCCAGAGGTAGACGGTGGCGGCGATGCCGTCCGGTCGCAGTTTTGCCAGATGCGCGATTAGGGGCGTATCCGCCAGGTTATCTTGTGCGCTGGAGGCATCCAGCACCCGCCAGTGTCTGGCTTCCGGCGTACGCCGCAACGCATGTGACAGGCAAGCGGCGGCCAGCATGACGTTTTCCCCCGGCGAGGAAACATCCGGATCGAGTCGCGGCAACTGTAGGAACAACAACCGTTTCCGGGCGGGGGGGCGTGTCATGGCATTTACTCGATCAAATGGCGGCGCGCTTCTTCCAACTGGGTATCGAGCGTGCCGTCGATGACGGTGTCACCGATCTTGACGCGGATGCCGCCAAGGATATTGTTCATGACATGCGGTTGCAGGCGGACCGGGCGGTTAAGCGTCCGGCTGACTTCGGTCTCGATTGCGGCCAGCTTTTCGGGCGAGAGCGCGACGGCACTGTGGATCTCGCCGATGGCGGTCTGTGTCTCGCCAGCGGCCGTTGAAATGAAGGCGGTTGCCAGGGGATTGATCA
>CAZOXS010000098.1:0-4223 GCA_964583785.1 uncultured Victivallales bacterium | reverse complement strand
CAAGTGATGTCGGTCACGGCGGTCTTGAACGGGACACTGACCTCCACCGGCGGGGTGCCGTCGCAGGTGATGGTGTACTGGGGCGCAAGCGACGCCGGGATCGAGGCCGTGGAGTGGGACTACTCGGCCGATCTGGGAACCAATACAATTGGACTGCTCTCGCACCTGGTGACGGATCTGTGGCCGGACCGGACCTACTACTACCGGTTTTCCGCAACGAATCAGGACGGCTTGGCGTGGGCAGACGCAACGACGAACTTCCTGACCCTGCTGGCGGCCGGGCCGGAGCCCGTAAACCTGGGATCGACGCGGAATTTCACAATCCTGGCCGGCGCGGCCGTCACGACCACCGGGGGCGGCATGATCCACGGCGACGTCGGCGCGTATCCGATCGCCGGATCGGCTATTGGAATACCGCCCGTGCAGGTCGACGGGACAATCTATGCACGCGATGCCACCGGCACGCAAGCCCCCAACGTGGTCATCGATCCCGATCTATTGCTGGCGGCGAAAGGCGACTTGACGATCGCCTACAACGATGCCGCCGGGCGCACCCCCGTACCGACGGGCGACTATCTCAACCCGCAAGGCGGCAACCTCGGCGGACTGACCCTTCGTGCCGGCCTCTACAAGATCACGACCACGGCTTACATTACCGGCGCCGACCTCACCCTGGCAGGGGGGCCGAACGATGTCTGGATATTCCAGTGCGGCCAGGATCTCCAGGTGGGCAGCGGGATAAAGGTCATCCTGACCGGCGGCGCACAGGCTCGGAATATCTTCTGGCAGGTCACGACCGAAGCGGTGCTGGAAACCTTTTCCGCCTTCAAGGGAACAATCATTGCCGACCAATCCGTTGTCATGAAAACGAGCAGTTCGATGGAAGGCCGCGCCCTGGCGTTCACCGCCGAGGTTACGTACAACGGCACAGGCGGCAGCCTGCCGTCGATCCCGCCGCCTCCCGTATTCAACGAAATTGTCAGGACCGCTTCGGATGAGGTGACGGTCGTGCTCGACACCACGCCGCATTTTTATCTGACGTTACAATCCAGCCCGGTACTTCCCGCCACGAACTGGAGCACCATCAGCACGGACTTTCCGGGGGATCCAGGCATCAGCACGTTCATCGACAACGACCTCGCGGCAGGAGACGGGACAAAGCGCTTCTACAGGGCGATCCTCACATATTAACGTTTCACGCAAACAAGACAAAGGAGGAAATCATGACGATTGGAATGATACTGTTGATTCTCTTGATCCTGGCGGTTGTGGGTGCCCTGCCCACCTGGCCCCACAGCAGAAGCTGGGGCTACTATCCGAGCGGATTGATTGGCATCGTGGTGCTGGTTCTGCTGATCCTGGTCTTTATTGGCCGGGTGTAACGATAAACAATGGAGGTTCCGCCGACACATAAACCAGAAACGCCCCCGATTGCACAAACCAATTAACACGAACAACAGAAAAGAAGGTTCAGAATGAAACGGAAAAGTATTGATCAGATCGTATACACAGCGGCAGTGGCCGCCCTGTTCTTCGCCGGCACACCGCTGCTGGCCATGGAATCCGATGAAGCCATTGATGCGTCGCTGAAACAGACGTACGTTTACCGCACGTATCTCAAGGATGACAGCATTAATGTCGCGACAAAAGACGGGGTCGTCACCTTGACCGGAACCGTCGCCGACAAGGCCAGTAGGGACTTGGCGCAGGATACGGCTGAATGTCTACCGGGGGTTGTCCGCGTGGATAACCAGCTGGATACAAAGGCCGAAGCGGAAGCCGAAAACGCGGATACGTGGATGAGCAGGAAAATCAAGTTGGCTTTACTGTTCCATAGCAACGTCAGCATCGCCAATACGACCGTCGAGGTGAAGGACGGCGTGGTGACGCTCTCCGGCGAAGCCACCAGCATGGCGCAGAAGGATCTGACCTCGCAGTACGCCGGCGATATCGACGGCGTGGTCGAGGTCAAGAATCTGATGACGGTGACTGAAACGCCGGAACCGTCGGAACGGACCTATGGCGAGAAGATCGATGACGCCTCCGTCACCGCTCTGGTCAAGTCGGCACTGTTGACCCACCGTTCAACCAGCGCGGTCAACACGAAAGTGGCAACGCGCAACGGGCAGGTCATGTTGACCGGCATTGCGGAAAACGACGCGGAAAAATCGCTGGTCACCAAGCTGGTAGGCGGAATTCATGGCGTCACCAGCGTCAAGAACCAGATGACAGTCAAGAACGTCATCACGAAATAGAACCGCGGGGCGCGGTTCGCCGGGCGGTGCGGGATCCCCGCATCGCCCGACACGCGACCGCACGCATTGAAAGGAGCATCCATTATGAGAGGTTCAGTAGAAGTGATGAAGGGGCGGATCGAGGAGGCAGCGGGAACGCTGGTTAACAACGACAAGCTGCGTGCCAAAGGCAAGAAGGATCAGGCAGCGGGACATATTCGGAAGACCGCCGAGGCAGGCGTCCATCACGCCCAGGCAAACGCGAGTGTCATCGTGGACAAGGCCAAGGCGGCGGCCGAGAAGGTGGTGGACAAGGCCCGGAAAGGATGATCAAAAAGGGATCTGCACATGCAGGGTGGTGCCCTTGCCCGGCACGGACTCGACCCGGAAGGTGCCACCCGCCATCTCCGCCCGCTCGCGCATACTGGTCAGGCCGAGATGCTGGTTTGATCCCTGGGCTTCCGTCTGCGACACATCAAAGGCGCTGCCGTTATCGGTGATGTCCAGACAAACCGCGTCGGGTGTTTTCGAAATCCGCAGTTCCACCTGGGTGGCGTGCGAATGCTCAGCCACGTTGGAGAGTGCCGTCTGGGCAATGCGATAGAGCGTCGTCCGCTGGTCACGGCTGAGATGATCAATGTCGGCATACGTCCTGAAGTGCACCCTTATCCCGGTCCGCTTCATGAAGTCGTCCAGTAGCGAGGTCAGCGAAACACGCAACCCGAGGTCATCCAGGCTCGTTGGCCGCAGTTCCACGGCAAAACGGAGAATAGACTGCACGGCGGTCGACACCAGTCGCTGCGTCCGCACGATGTCCTGGCGAAGCGCTTTCGGGGATATTTCCGATTTCCGGACGAGCGCTTCCAGATGCACATTGATGCCGACCAGCATCTGTGCGATGTCGTCATGCAAGTCCCGACTGATGCGGATGCGCTCCGTTTCCAGTGCCTGCAGGCTGCGATGGGACATTTCCCGCAACTGCTGCTGCAGGCGGCGGGATTGTTCCAGATCCCTACGGGCGGTGATATCCGTAATGGCCATTCGACAGACATCCCTGTCGATCTCGGAAGAAAAGGCGGGGCTCGCATGCAGACCTGCCCAGAAGGGGGTGCCGTCATCCTTGCGAAGCCGCGCCTCGCCAACCTGTTTACCGCTTCCGGCAAAAACCTGCGCCAGCAGGTCCAGGATAACAGGCCGGAAGGGCAGCTCTGCAAAGCGCGGCAGTGAGCGGCCGATCAATCGGGACCGCACCACCCCGAGCATTGCCGCTCCGGTCAGGTTCACTTCCAGAATCTTGCCTTGTTCGTCCATCGAGAAATACCCGACCGGGGCAAAGTCATAGAGTTCAACGTACTTCTCCAGCAGTGTTTCGGCCAGATTACGGCTTTCCTGCAGTTCCGCATTCTGCATCTCCAATTCGATCTGATGGACCTGGAGTTCGTGCAGCAGCCGACGGGAGTCTGCCTCGGATGCAGGGCTGGTTCCCGCTTTCGGGGCCTTGCGCGGTTTCGGCAGGCTAGACTCGGCGCGCGAACGCAACTCGGCGGCCGCGGCGGCAGTATCCGGCGGCTTCGCCGCGCCGCGCTGTTTCGCGGGTGCCTTGCGTTGCTCATCGCTGATTTTTTTCATGGCTTGCCTATAACTTCAAAAGATTAAGATTAGGGTAAAGATTAAGTGCCCGTGCCCAGTTGTCTTTGCCCTAATCTTTACCATTGTCTACCCAATTCGAATCACGACTTCGGCGACGACGACGGCCGATGATCGCTTCCCCCGTAATCCTTTCTCGTCGCCGTTCTCGTTTCACCGATTCATAAGAGCCCACTCGCGCCGCGAGTGTGGCTTGCGGCGTTGTAAGCGAACGGCTGGTTGGCGCAGGCACGGTGAGTTGCGTAACCGAACGCGCATCCCCGCTGCCTCAGTCGCGGCGCGACGGGGCTACACAAATGTTCAACACCCGTTTTTGCCTTCCCAACAGCGACTACGCGGGAC
>CAZOXS010000097.1:0-3638 GCA_964583785.1 uncultured Victivallales bacterium | reverse complement strand
AGAAATGAAAAGTCAATGCGTGGGTAGGGTGGTGCGGCGCGTGATGGTGCCGGCGCTGATGGCGGGGGTGCTCTGCAGTTGTGCGGCACCGTCGATCGAGCGTCCGGATTTGCTACAGGCGGAAATCCTCCGCCGACAGCCGCTGGTCAATACGGAGGACGTCTCCGCGCTTGTCGCAGACGAGACGGATGCCGAGACCTCAGGGCCGGTTATCGCCACCGAGGTGGTTCCGATTGCCCCGACGCAGATCGTGGCGTCCGTGACATCGGATACGGGCGCGCGCGAGCTGCCGACGCAGATGATCAACGATCTCGATCTTGCCGATACGGTCGAGGTCGTGACGCTGCTGCGGATGATGGCGAAAAGCGCGGGTGTCAACATGCTGATCAGCCCGTCGGTCAGCGGCAATGTCGGCTTTTCGTTCCGGAATATCCCCTGGGATCAAGCCTTTCGCAGCGTTATCGACTCGGCGGGGCTGACCTACGCCTGGCAGGGGGATGTGCTCAAGGTGATGACCGTCGAGGATGTCCGCCGTGAGGTTGAGATGGAGACCGTGCTCAAGGATCGCGAGACCGTGCGCGAGCAGATGCGGCTGGTCGAACCGATGATCCTGCAGGTGATCCCGGTGCGTCACCTGACGGCCGAGAAGGTCGGCGAGACGATCCGCAGCATGCTGACCGGCCAGACGAAGTTTGGGACGGCTGGTGTGGTCAGCCAGAAGGCAACCGTGTCGATCGACAGCGAATCGAACTCGCTCGTGGTGCATGCCGTGCGCGGTGATGTCGAGAAGGCACTGCGGCTGGTCGATGTGCTTGACCGCCCGCGGCCGCTGATCCAGATCGAGGCGAAGATCGTGGAGGCGACCCGCGATACCGCCCGGCAACTGGGAATGCAGTGGGGCGGCACCCGCGCGCGTATCGACGGGTCACGCCTCTACACGGTTGGTGGTGCCGGGGCCGACGCGGACGATTATGCCGCGAACTTCCCGGCGCAGTTCACGACGAGCGGCGACGCGACCATGGGATTGACCCTGGGGATGACATCCGCCCGACTTGGCGGGGGGGAGCTGCTGAACGTGCAATTGACGGCACTGCAGCAGCAGGGACAGATCAATATCCATTCCAGTCCAATCGTCACGACGCTGGATAACGAAAAGGCCCTGATTGAAAGCGGTGAGGAGCGCGCCTATCGCGTATCCACCTCGACCGGAACGACCCAGGAGGGCACGCTGGAATGGAAGAAGGCGGTGTTGTTGCTGGAGGTCACACCGCATGTGGTGGACGGACGGCGCCTGCGCGTGCAGATCGTGGCCCATAAGGATTCGTTCGATGAAACCAAGCCGCAATCGAACAATGAATTCCCGGTCAACACCAAGAAGGCCCATACGACGGTGATGCTGAATGACGGAGAGACCACCATGATCGGCGGCTTGTCGTTCGAGAGCGATAGTGATGTGTCCGCCGGTGTGCCGATCCTGATGCATATCCCGCTGCTCGGGCATTTGTTCCGGAACAAGTCAACCGCCGGTCGCTTTGACGAGACGATCATCTTTATCACGCCGACGATTCTGTAGGGGGTAGGCGTTAGGGGTTAGGTGCTATGAAGAAGCCGCGAATAGGTGAACTGCTGGTTGGCGCGGGATTGCTGACGCAGCAACAGGTTGACGAGGCGGTCAACCGGGAAAATGCAAGGCATATGCGCCTGGGTGAGTACTTGTGCAGCCGGGGACTGGTGCGCGAGAACCAGATCGTGGATGTGCTCTGCAGCCAGTTGCATCTTACCCGCTTCTCGACCGACAAGCACCCGATCGATATCGAACTCGCCTCCCTGCTGCCGGTGGAGACGGCGCAGCGCTACCATGTGGTGCCGTTGCGCCGCGAGGACGGTCTCCTGCTCCTGGCCATGAGTGACCCGACGGATATCAATGCGTTTGATACCGTCGAGGATATCACCGGGCTCGAGGTGGTTCCGATCCTGTGTACCGATCGCGAGATCAACCAGCTCACCAATAGCATGTACGGCAGTTTCGCTGGCCTCGGCAACGTGCTCCAGGGGCAGGATGGGGATCTGACGGTTAGCGGGCACAAAGAGTCGATTGACAGCGATGTGGAGGAAATGGATGTCGGCCGACTCCTCGATATGGCGGAGGGGGCACCGGCGGTGCGAATGGTGAGCTGGATCGTGGCCCAGGCCGTCCGGGAAGGCGCGAGCGACATCCACATCAGCCCGGAGTCCGACCATATCCAGTTGCGGTTCCGGATCGACGGCAAATTGCGCGACGTTCCCGCACCCCCGAAAAGCATGCACCTGCCGATCGTCTCGCGGATCAAGATCCTCTCGCAGCTCGACATCTCCATTTCGCGCATCCCGCAGGATGGCCGTTTCACGGTGCTGCTGGACAACCGCGAGATCAATATACGGGTCTCGTCGATCCCGACGACACACGGCGAGAACCTGGTGCTGCGGCTGCTCGACATGAGTGCCTTCAACTACTCGCTCGATGACCTCGGGATGGCACCGGGGGAATTGTCACGCATCCACGATGCCATCCGCAAGCCCTACGGGATGATCCTGAGCACGGGGCCGACCGGCAGCGGCAAGTCGACCTCGCTGTACGCGATGCTGCAGGAACTGAACCGGCCGGACATTAATATCATCACGGTGGAGGACCCGGTCGAGTACCGGATCCCCAAGATCCGCCAGGTCCAGTTGAATACCAGGGCGGGAATGACTTTCGCGTCCGGGTTGCGTTCGATCCTGCGGCAGGATCCGGACATCATCATGGTGGGTGAGATCCGGGATGCGGAGACCGCGCGTGTGGCAACCCAGGCGTCCCTGACCGGGCACCGGGTCCTGAGCACCGTGCATACGAATGATGCGGCCGGGGCGGTCACGCGCCTGATCGATATGGGGGTGGAACCGTTCCTGGTTTCCTCCGTGCTGCTGGTGAGCTTTGCGCAGCGGCTGGTTAGGCGGGTCTGTACGCACTGCGCCAGTGACTATGCCCCGTCGCGGGATGTCCTTGACTACTGGCGGCTGCCCGCCGATGCGGGGATCACATTCAAGCGCGGGGCCGGTTGCGGACAGTGCGGGCAGACCGGTTATCGTGGGCGTACCGGTATTTTCGAGGTGCTGATCGTGGACGACGCGGTCCGCGAATTGATTGCCCGGCGGGCAACGACGCTGGAGATCAACCGCGCGGCCATGGCGGGCGGTGTCTGGCGCACACTCAAGGATGCGGCGGCGGAAAAGCTGCGGCAGGGCATTACCACGGAAGAGGAGGCCATGGCGGTGGCAAGTGTTTAAGCGGGGTACACGATGACAATGTATAAATACAAGGCGGTCGACAGCGGTGGGAAAACGGTCTCGGGCATGATCGAGGCGGAATCACAGGACCAGGCCGGGGATCGACTTGGCCTGAAGGGCTTGACGCCGCTTTCGCTCAAGGCCAAGGCCGGTAAATCCACCAAAGGCAGGGGGCAAATCGTTGCCGGCAGGGTCCGCGACGAAGAGCTGATCCTGTATACGACCCAGTTGGCGACGATGTTGCGCACGGGTGTACCCATCCTGCGGGCGGTCGAGATTCTCGAGAATGAGGCGGAAAACCCCAGGCTCAAATCGGTTTGTGCGGCGATGGC
>CAZOXS010000096.1:0-3525 GCA_964583785.1 uncultured Victivallales bacterium | reverse complement strand
GCTGCACACGGAAACAAATTTCAAATATTTTTGGCTAGGAATATCTTCGGCCTAATTGCATCGACGAATCGTAAAAACTCCCAAAGAAGCGTGCCTCGCGGATCCTGTATAGAGCCCCGCCGCCCCGCCGTGCTGAAAGATTGGCATGGAGGTCCACCCACAATGACATCAATATCATTGGCGCTTAACCCTATCTCCTTCAATACGTCAGATGGAGACAAATCCCTGATATCCCCCTCGAATACAACCAGAATGTGGCGACAGGCGACCAGCGTCCCTATTCTTGCGAATAGTCTCACAAAACGCATGCTCTTTCTCCACGCACGCTACGACCTCGAACATGCCTGTCTTGTCCATTCCGATGTCGAGCCCCATGCCTCCGGAGAAGAGCGATATGACTTTATATTTTCGCATTGTCAAGAGACTACCCTAAACGAGATATTAATGCCAGTCCGTATAAATCGACCATTACCTCTGGTAACGTTTAGCAGCCTTTTTAAATGACTGCAAATTATCTTTCGCATTCGCCGCAGGGCGTGGGTCTAAGCGCAGTGATTTTGACTGAACAAGCGTATAAGCTTGAACCGCGCGGTCGAAATCCGCATCATGGAGCGCTTAAGGGAGATGTTATGAGCGCTGATAAATTCTATGTGACGACCCCGATCTATTATGTGAACGACAAGCCGCATATCGGCCATGCCTACACCACGATCCTGGCCGATGTGCTGGCCCGCTACCACCGGTTGGCCGGACGCCCGGTCCATTTCCTGACCGGCACCGACGAGCACGGCCAGAAAGTGCAGCAGGCCGCCGACAAGCGCGGCGTGCCGCCGAAGGCGCATGTGGACGAGACGGTCGTGCGCTTCCAGGACCTCTGGAAACACCTGGAAATCACCCACGACGACTTCATCCGCACCACCGAACCGCGGCATACCGAGACGGTGCAGCGCATCCTGCAGGACCTGTTTGACCGCGACGAGATCTACCGCGCGGACTACGACGGCTGGTACTGCGTGACCTGCGAGCGGTTTTTCACGGAGAAGGATCTGGTCGACGGCAAATGCCCGGAACCGGGCTGCGGTCGCACGGTCGACCGCATCACGGAAACGAACTACTTCTTCCGCATGAGCAAGTACCAGGACTGGCTGGTGGATTACATCAACACGAATCCGGACTTCATCCAGCCCGACTTCCGGCGCAACGAGACCCTCGGGTTCCTGCGCAATCCGCTCACCGATTTGTGTATCTCGCGCCCGAAAAGTCGGCTGGCCTGGGGCATCGAGCTGCCTTTCGATAGCGATTTCGTGACCTATGTCTGGTTCGATGCGCTGGTGAACTACATTTCCGCCATCGGCTACGGCACCGACACGGAACGTTTCAACCGCTGGTGGCCCGCCTCGCTGCAACTGATCGGCAAGGACATCCTGACGACGCACACGGTCTACTGGCCGACGATGCTCAAGGCGATGGGCCTGGCGATGCCGCACACGGTCTTTGCGCATGGCTGGTGGCTGGTCGGGCGCGACAAGATGAGCAAGAGCGCGGGCAACGTGGTCAATCCGATGGAGATGGCCGAGCGCTACGGGGTGGATCCGTTCCGTTACTTCCTGATGGCCGAGATGTCACTCGGGCAGGATGCCAGCTTTACCGAGCAGGCGTTCGTGCGGCGCTACAATTCCGACCTGGCCAACGACCTGGGCAACCTGCTCAGCCGCGTGATGCGGATCATCGGTTCAGCGTTCGGCGGCAACATCCCGCCCTGCGGGCCGCTCGGCGAGGATGAGCTACAGCTCCAGGAGGTGACGCTGACGGCTGCGCGCGAAATGATGGCGGCCGTGGAACGGATGCGGCTGGATCAGGGGCTGGCGGCACTGACGGGGGCGATCCGCGAGGCTAACCGCTACGTCGAGAAGCGGCAGCCCTGGACGCTGGCCAAGCAGCCCGGCGAGGAGGCACGCGCGGAGCTGGGCACCGTGCTTTACTGTGCGGCGGAGACGCTGCGCATCGTCAGCGGCATGCTTTATCCGACAATGCCGGGGCGCATGCAGGAGCTGCGCGCGGCGCTGGGGTGCGCGGCGGGCGAGCCGGCCTTTGCCAACCTGACGCGCTGGGGCGAGCTGAAAAGCGGCGCAAAGACCGGCGGGATGTGCAGCCTGTTCCCGCGGATCATGCCGCCCAAGGAGGACGCCGCGCCGGAGGCGGCACCCGCCGCTACGCCGAAACCGGCGAAGGCGCAGAAGCCCAAGGCGGAGAAAACCGTGGGTGTCGTCGAGATCGGTTTCGAGGATTTCACGAAACTGGATCTGCGTACCGCCCGGGTACTGGAGGCCGAACGGGTTGAGGGGGCGGACAAGCTGCTACGGCTGCAGGTCGAGACCCTGGGCGGCAAACGCCAGATCGTGGCCGGCATCGCCAAGTCGTATGCCCCCGAAGCCTTGATCGGTAAACTGATTGTCGTGGTGGCAAACCTCAAACCGGCAACCATCCGCGGAGTGGAGTCGCGCGGCATGCTGCTGGCAGCCAGCGACGGCGACACGCTTAAGTTGGTGACGGTTGACGGCGACACGGCAACTGGGGTGCGCGTCGGCTGAAGCCGCCATTCTCCCCGGAGAGCGTCGGCCTCTGTAGCCGCTCGCAGCTTGCCCGCCGAAGCCTTGGCGAAGGCTGGGCCGCGAACGTGACGCCTGCGTTGCAAGCGGGCGTAGAGGCGAAGCGGTGTTACATTCAGGCTACCTGTTCGTTCTCGCTCAGGTGATTCATTACCAAAAGCCGTGGACCGTGGCCCCCGATCATATCCTTCAGCGGCATCCAGTCCGACATACCCTCTGCAACTTACGCTTTCATCTCAATTATGTTGATCAAGCCTTCCTCCAAATACGGAGCGAACGCGTTATCGGCATGGTAATCAACGAGCACATCACGCTCTCCAAATCTGACCCTTGCTTGCTCATAATAGGGGGTTTGCACCCGACGAAAGAAATCCACGAAGTCATCAAGGTCAGCAGGCGGGCGCACGGGGTCATGACCTATCTTCCGCTTAATAACAAAGCGATTTACCGGCACTAGTAGGCAGAAGGGCGATGGTGGGTTTTTGCGAAAGCGTGTTGCACAAAACAGGCCCCTGGCCGGATCGCAGAGCATATTTACGAAAGAAGTCCTGCACGAATGACGCGAGCAGCTTCTCTGTGTTGTCGTTAACCTGTATGGCGCGAGGTTGGCTGCCAATTGCTGCTCGCTGCGTTGGACAGGTGGCTCAAGATAAGGTAAAGCATCAAGCTTTAGCAGATGCTCCCTGATCTTCTGGATAAGTGCAGCCGTCTTGATTTCATGGTTCTTGGGGCGCAACGTCTCAATCCTAATACGCCCAAAAGCAGCATCTCGACGTCGGAGGCACTTGCAGAACCCCTCGTGGTTTCCGCTTGAAGCCGGAAACCACGAGGGGTTCTGCAAGGGAAAATGGCGGATGCTGCGCACGTGAGGGGTTTTGGACAGCCTGATGGGCTGGAATCACCATTTTTGAGCAGG
>CAZOXS010000095.1:0-8671 GCA_964583785.1 uncultured Victivallales bacterium | reverse complement strand
TTGTAGATGCGGTTGCAGTGGATGTTCTCGCCGACGGATACGAAGGTACTGATCTTCATGCTATTGCCCTTTGTTGTTCGTTGTGGTGAATAATCATTTGATCGCCAGAATGGCGTCCCGGATGGCGGTGATATGCGCTGGCGTGGTGCCGCAGCAGCCACCGATGATATTCGCTCCGGCCTTGACCAGCGCGGGGACGTGCGCGGCCATCTCCGCCGGCGTCTCGGGAAAGACATCGACACCATCACGGTTGACGGGCATGCCAGCGTTGGCGTGCACCAGGATCGGGATCGAAGGGGCGGCGGCACGCAGTTGTGTGACGATCTCGACCATCCGCTCGCTGCCATTGCCGCAGTTCGTGCCGAGGATGTCGGCACCGGCCTCGGTCAGCGGGGCGACAATATCCGCAGGGCCGGTCCCCATCATCGTGCGGTACTCGCCCTGTACGGTGCGTTCAAACGTGAAGGTGCAGATGATCTCCAGGCCGGTGTTTTCCTTGACTGCCTTGACGGCACAGACCGCCTCGTCGATCGCGGCGAAGGTTTCGATGCAGCAGGCGTCCGCGCCGCCCGCCGCCAGGGCCACGGCCTGTTCGGCGAAGGCGTCGTAGAGCTCGGCCTCGGTGACGTCGCCCATCAGCAACAGTTTGCCGGTGGGGCCGATCGAGGCGATCACATGGGCCTTGTCGCCAGCGGCTTCACGTGAGAGGCGGGCGGCGGCGGTGTTGATCTCGGCGGCCATGCCCTCCAGCCCGTAGTGCTTCAACTTGAAGCGGCTGGCACCGAAACTGTTCGACTCCACCAGTTGGGAGCCGGCCGCGATATAGGCGACCGCAATGCCGCGTACCACGTCCGGACGGTCCAGATTCCATTTCTCGGGGCAGGTTCCCGGCGGGAGTCCGTGTTTGTGCAGGAAGGTGCCCCAGGCACCATCCGAGACGAGGATTTCACCGGCATTGACGCGCTGACAGATGGTTTTATTCATGCGTTGAACAATAAAGGGCGCAGGCCGTCAAGGTCAAGCTGTGATTGATATGCAATTTTGCAGAAACGTTTTCCTCGTAAAGGTGTGTGAATGATGGTAATCGGGAACGGAAGGAAACGAAACTGCCTGCAACGGAAGGACTGAGACCGTTATGGATGATAATAGCAAGCTGCTGTCGGAGGCGTCGGCGATCGAGACGCAGGAATGGATTCAATCCCTGGACGAGGTGCTGGACCGGGCGGGCCCGGAGCGGATGCGCGAGCTTTTCCGCGAGCTTTCCGGTTTCGCCCAGCTCAAGGGGGTACGGTTGCCGTTTACCGCCAACACGCCCTATATCAACACCATCCCGGCCACCGAGCAGCCCGCCTATCCCGGTGACCTGGAGCTGGAGTACCGCATCGGCAGCATCATCCGCTGGAACGCGATGGCGATGGTGGTGAAGGCCAACCGCTCCGAGGAGGGCATCGGCGGGCATATCGCCAGCTATGCGTCGTCGGCGACACTCTACGAGGTCGGCTTCAACCACTTCTTCCGCGGCAACGGGCCGGACCACAAGGGCGACCTGATCTACTTCCAGGGGCATGTCACTCCTGGTATCTACGCGCGTGCCTTTGTCGAGGGGCGGCTGCCCGTCGTGCAGATCAACAACTTCCGCCATGAACTGCATGCCGATGGGCCGGGGCTTTCCTCCTACCCGCATCCCTGGCTGATGCCCGACTTCTGGAAGTTCCCGACGGTGTCGATGGGGCTCGGGCCGATCATGGCGATCTACCATGCACGCTTCATCAAGTACCTCCAGGACCGCGGGTTGAAAGAGACCACGGACCAGAAGATCTGGGCGTTTCTCGGCGATGGCGAGTGCGACGAGCCGGAGACACTGGGGGCGATCGCCCTGGCGGCGCGCGAGAAGCTCGATAACCTGATCTTCGTTATCAACTGCAATCTGCAGCGGCTGGACGGCCCGGTGCGCGGCAACGGCAAGATGATCCAGGAGCTGGAGGCCAACTTCCGGGGCGTCGGCTGGAACGTGATCAAGGTGATCTGGGGCAGCGACTGGGATGCGCTGCTGGCGCGCGACACCTACGGGATCCTGGCACGGCGGATGGATGAGGTGGTCGATGGCCAGTACCAGAAGTACGTGGTCGAGGACGGTGCCTTCTTCCGCAAAGACTTCTTTGGCACCGACCCGCGGTTGCTGGCGATGGTGCAGCATCTTTCCGACGAGCAGCTCAAGAAGATGCTGCGCGGTGGGCATGACCCCTCCAAGGTCTATGCGGCCTACAAGGCGGCGACTGCGGCCCAGGGCGTGCCGACCGTAATCCTGGCCAAGACGGTCAAGGGTTACGGCATGGGCGATGGCGGCGAGGGGCTGAATATCACGCACCAGCAGAAGAAGCTCAAGGAGAACGAGCTGCTGGCGTTCCGCTCGCGGTTCCATATCCCGATCTCCGACGAGCAGGTCAACCAGCTCCCGTTCTACGAGCTGCCCGAGGATGGTCCCGAGAAGGCCTACCTGCTGGCGCGGCGCGAGGCGCTGGGCGGTTTCAACCCGCAGCGGCACGGCATGGACACCCCGCTGGCCCCGCTGGGCGACGACTTCTTCAAGGAGTTCGTCGAGGGAACCGCTGGCCGCGAGGTCTCGACCACGATGGCCTTCGTACGGATTCTGGCAAAAATGCTAAAGGAACCGGAGGTCGGCAAGCTGGTTGTGCCGATCGTGCCCGACGAAGCGCGGACCTTTGGCATGGATGCCCTGTTCCGGCAGTGCGGGATCTACTCGCATCCGGGGCAGCTCTACGAGCCGGTCGATGCCGATAACCTGCTCTACTACAAGGAGGCCACCGACGGCCAGATCCTCGAGGAGGGCATCACCGAGGCCGGCTCGCTGAGCTCGTTCATCGCGGCGGGTACGGCCTACTCGAACCACGGCATCAACACGATCCCGTTCTTCATCTTCTATTCTATGTTCGGTTTCCAGCGCGTCGGCGACCTGATCTGGGCGGCGGCGGACAGCCGCTGCAAGGGCTTCCTGCTGGGGGCGACCTCCGGGCGCACCACCCTGGCGGGCGAGGGCCTACAGCACCAGGACGGCAACAGCCACCTGCTGGCGCTGCCGGTACCGAACCTGATGGCCTACGATCCGGCCTACGCCTACGAGATCGCGGTGATCGTGCAGGACGGGCTGAAGCGAATGTACACCGATGGCGAGGATATCTTCTACTACATCACCGTGATGAACGAGAACTACGCGCAGCCACCGATGCCCGAAGGGGTGCGCGAGGGCATCCTGCGCGGCATGTACCGGCTGGACGCCGTCGAGGCCAAAGCGGACTCAAAGACCAAGCTGGCCCCGCGCGTGCGGCTGATGGGCAGCGGCACGATCCTCAACGAGGTGCGCAAGGCCGCCGCCATACTGGCGGAGCAGTTCGGCATCGCGTCGGATATCTATTCCGTCACCAGCTACAAGGAGCTGTACAAGGACGCGCAGGAGACCGAGCGCTGGAACATGTTGCACCCGGATGCCGAGGAGCGCGTGCCTTACATCACGACCTGCCTGGGCGAGGGCGATGCCCCGGTCGTGGCGGCCAGTGATTATGTCAAGGCCCTCTGCGAGAGCACCTCGCGTTGGCTGCCGGGACGGGTGATCTCGCTCGGGACCGACGGCTTCGGCCGCAGCGACGGGCGCGGGGCGCTGCGCGACTTTTTCGAGGTCGACGCGCCGCACGTGGTGCTGGCCGCGCTGAGTGTGCTGGTGCGCGAAGGCAAGCTCAAGGCGGAGGTGGCGCTCAAGGCGCGCGAAACTTTCGGGATCAATCCCGAAAAAACGAATCCGATGTATCTTTAAGGGAGAATCAAATATGGCACAGGAGTTCAAACTGCCGGAACTGGGCGAGAACATCGACTCGATCCAGGTGATACGCGTGATGGTGGCGCCGGGTGGATCCGTGGCGATCGACCAGCCCGTGCTGGAGCTGGAAACGGGCAAAGCCACGATCGAGGTCCCCTCGACCGTAGCCGGCACCGTGGCGGCGGTGCATGTGAACGCGGGCGATGCCATCAAGACCGGGCAACTGATCTTCAGTCTGGCGGGCAGCGCGGCAGCAGAAGGCAAGAAGGCCGCCGGGCCAGCCGCGGCCGCAGCTCGCGAGGACGCTCGCCCCCCAGTTGAGAAGGCAACGGCAGCGGCGGGGCGATCAATCGACTCAATCGATTCAGTCGACTCAGTCGAGCCAGCCAAGGCACCGGCGGCTCGCGAGGACGCTCGCCCCCCAGTTGAAAAGGTGGCGGCTTTGGCCCCCACCGGACGCAAGGTGCCGGCGGCCCCGTCGGTGCGGCGGTTTGCCCGCGAGATCGGGATCAACCTCGAGCAGGTGCCGGGCAGCGGCCCGCATGCGCGCGTCTCGAAGGACGACGTCAAGCGCTATGCCAAGCAGTTGAACGAGGCACGCCCGGTCGCCGGTGCCGCTGCTGTCGGCGCGCCGTTGCCGCCCTTGCCGGACTTCTCCAAATGGGGCTCGGTCGAGCGCAAGAAAATGACCGTGATCCGCAGCAAGACCGCCGAACACATGACCTTAAGCTGGTCGCAGGTGCCGCACGTCACGATCTACGACAAGGCGGACATCACCGAGCTCGACCAGCTTCGCAAGCAGTATGCCGGGCTGGCTGATGAAAAGGGCGGTAAGCTGACAATGGCGGTCATGGTCTGCAAGATCGTCGCGCAGGCGCTGCGCAAGTTCCCGGCCTTCAATGCGTCGGTGGACATCGCCACCCGCGAGATCATCTATAAGCAGTATGTGCACCTGGGCATCGCCGTCAACACCCCACGCGGGCTGATGGTGCCGGTGGTACGCAACGCCGACACCAAGAACATGGTGACACTGTCGGTGGAGATTCAGGAACTGGCCAAAAAATGCCGCGACGGCAAGATCACGCTCGAGGAGATCGAGGGTAGCACCTTCACCGTGACCAATCTCGGACGCGTCTGCGGGATCTACTTCACGCCGATCGTCAACTATCCCGAGGTGGCTATTCTGGGACTGGGGCGCGCCTACGAGGAGCCGACCGTGGTCGACGGCGCGATCGTCAAGCGCACCGTGCTGCCGCTTTCGCTCTCCTTCGACCACCGGGTGATCGACGGAGCCGATGGCGCGGCCTTCATGGGCTGGATCAAGGAGGCGATCGCGCAACCTCTTGTGCTGGCACTCAACGGGTAGCCGGGACGGACGGGCGGGCCTGTCCGCCTTAGCCTGTGGCGCAGCAGGCGGATTCGCCACCGTCCGTTCCCTCTGGAGAGACCGGTTCCGCCCGGTCCGCAGCTTTTTTATGTCTTCAGAGGCACTTGCAAGTGCCTCCTTAACGTATATTGTCGCTTTCATGAGACTTTTCTCCCGCCCGACCTGAAAACACTCATGCATTCAGCTTATCCGGGGAAGATGCATTGAGACCAGTTACCCCACAAAGGGTTTATGCGGAATTATCAGATCGGTGTCAAAGAACTTCCCATCTACCACGGGCACTCGGATCTTCGAATCTCGGATATTGACTTGACCAAAGACATCCTTCTCGCGGCGCCGTCAACCAACCCGCAGGGACAGCGTATCGTCGGCTTCGTCGACGGACGTGTCAGCATCATCGACGAAGCCGACTACCAGAAAAGAATCGCGGCAAAGGTCAGATCTGGAACCACCGATAAGAATGCCACGCTAAAAATCACGGTGACCGCGAACGGCACATGGTTCAACGGCCGTCAGTTGTCGGCTGCTGAACTCACGGACGAACTCAATAAATGGCCGGAGGAAACACCGATTGAAATCATTGCCGACCCGATGGTGAAGTATGAGAAAGTAATGCCCAACTTGGATATCTGTCGCAAAGCCGGGAAGACTCAGATCTCTTTTCGCTCCCGTGAACTGTCACAAAATCTGTTCGGGTGTCGGCTTGTTGACGGCAGATATACCATGGAACATCCGAAGAATGCCGGCAGTGCCGTACTGCTGTCGGAGCGGCACGTTGCTAATGCGGCCCCGCTCGGCAAGGAGGAGGATCAGGCTGTCGTCATCACCCTCAACGATGTCGGCCGGCAGCAGATGCAGCAGTTTGACAATCCTATTCGCTTCCTGCATAGTGATATCACACATAAGGAGGATACTCGATGCAGGCAGCCGTAGTCGATCTCAGGTGCCCGATGAACGATGTTCTGAACGCTTTGGACAGTAGCAATGATCGAATGTATTGGATAGAGTTTGTGGAGCGGCTCTCGCTGCCAGTACTGACGAACCTGGCGAATGGGATCTTGCGGCAGAAGATGCCGCGTGAGGGGAGGGCGAAGATTCCAAGAGACGGCATCTTGGAAATCACGGGGCGGTTGCTGGCCGGGATTGCGCCATGGCTGGAGCTGACGAATGCGGATCCATCCGAAGCGGATCTTCATGCTAGCCTGTGCCGTTTGGCAAGGGAGGCCCTGCGCGTGGGGGCAGATCCGAATTCTCCGGACTACTTCAGCGTGAAGAGTGAAGTTCATCATATTGTGGATGGTGCCTTTCTGGCGCATGCCATCGTTCGCGCCCCTGATTGCTTGTACCATCAGCTCGATTCGGCTACCCAACAAAACCTGATCCGGTTATTCAAACAGATCCGGCAGTACAAACCGTACTTCAACAACTGGCTGCTCTTCAGTGCCATGATCGAGACGGCCCTGTTCAAGATGGGTGCGGATTATGATCCGATGCGCATTGATTACGCGATTCGCCAGCATGAACAATGGTATCTTGGCGATAGCACCTATGGCGACGGTCCCGAATTTCACTGGGACTACTACAACAGCTTTGTGATTCAGCCGATGCTGATCGATATCATGGAGACAATGAGCCAAGCGTACGACGATTGGAAATCCTTCCGAGAATCCATTCTCCAGCGCGCCCAGCGCTATGCCGTCATTCTGGAGCGGCTGATCGCTCCGGATGGGTCATTCCCGGCCATTGGCCGCTCATTAGCTTACCGCTTCGGTGCCTTCCAGTTGCTCAGCCAGATCGCTTTGAGACGGGAATTGCCGGTCGCGTTGCCGCCCGCGCAGGTTCGATCGGCGTTGACAGCTGTCATCCATCGCACCATGGACGCGCCGGGAACCTTTACCGATGACGGCTGGCTCACGATCGGCCTGG
Organism: uncultured Victivallales bacterium; assembly: GCA_964583785.1. Taxonomy (GTDB): domain Bacteria; phylum Verrucomicrobiota; class Kiritimatiellia; order UBA8416; family UBA8416; genus UBA8416. The sequence goes on along the minus strand of CAZOXS010000095.1, from coordinate 1,526 downwards.
CCGGACACCAACCCGGACTTGGCGAGAACTACATCTTCACTGCCAGCACGTATCTTTGTGCCACCGGATTACTGGTATTGGGGCTGCCGCCAGGAGACGCGTTCTGGAGCGATCCTGCTGTCCCCTGGACAGCGAAACGCATCTGGTCCGGCGCAGATCATCCGCTGGATCATGCGCTCAAAACCGCTTCCGGCAACTTTTGAGGGCGTGAGGGGACGCACTATCTTAGAATAAGATAAGGAGACATCTCGATGGGTAATATCATTTACATTTATGCTGACGATCTGGGGCATGGCATGCTCAGTTGTTATGGCCAGAAAACCTTTGAAACACCGAATATCGATCGACTGGCCCAGGGCGGGATGCGCTTCACGCGTGCCTATGGTACGGCATTCTGTGCGCCGGCTCGGGCCTGTCTATTGACCGGGATGCATGATGTCCATGCCGGGCGCTGGACATTCAACAAGGCTTTGCTTTACGAAGAATATTACAATGGTGAGATTGGACTTGAGGAAGCGTTTGAACTGATCAATAACACGGGGATCCGTCCGCGGGATGGACAGAGCTTTCTGGCAACGGTAGCCAAAAGAGCCGGATTGTACACGGGGCAGATCGGTAAATTGGAATGGGGGTTCAGCACATCCCCGCAGGAACTCGAACAACACGGCTGGGATTATCATTACGGTTATTACGATCACGGGCAATGCCACGGATTCTATCCGCATTACCTGTTTGAAAATGGCCGTAAGATTGACTTTCCCGAGAATACCGCCCACCGCTGTGGAGCCGGGCAATACAAGCCTTTTGTAGATGGCGTCGTCCCCCATGACCCTGAGGGACGGGTGACGTACTCTCAGGATTTGTTTGATGCCCAAATCCTGCAATTCCTGCGCGAGCACAAGGATGAACCCTTTTTCCTGTATCACCCCTCCCAGCTTCCGCATGGTCCGACGTACTTTCCCGAGCATCACCCGGCGGTCAAGGATCATCCGGAATTGACGCCGGTCGAGCGCGAGTATGCCTCCATGGTTCTTCGACTGGATCAGACCGTTGGGCTTATACTTGACGAATTGGAGGCGCTGGGGATTTCCGACCAGACGATGGTGATCTTTGCTTCGGACAACGGGCATGAAACCAATTACGAACAGCCCGGTCGCTGTTCGCACCGCCAGGATTTGCAAGGCAACCCGGTTGATGATCTGCATACCCAGTTCCACGCCGAGACCTGCGGGGATGTTTTCAATGGTAACGGCGGACTAGCCGGTCTCAAGCGCACCAATTGGGAGGGTGGGGCGCGCGTGCCATTTCTCGTTCGGTGGCCCGGGCATGTCTCCGAGGGCGTGGTCAGTGACCATCTGATTTCGAATTACGATACCCTGGCCACGTTTGCAGATTTGCTGTGCGTTAACGATGTGTCGTCGAATGATGGCCTGTCGTATCTGCCCGCTTTGCGGGGTGATCCCAAGGCGCCGCAGCACGAGCATGTTGTCTATTGCAGTCACTATGGACCGTCCTTGGTATCGGCC
>CAZOXS010000094.1:0-27065 GCA_964583785.1 uncultured Victivallales bacterium | reverse complement strand
ATTCCAATCAACATGGCCGCCGCGATCAAGGAGCAGTTGATCGAGCACGGCAAGGTCACCCGCGGCTATCTCGGAATCTATCTCCAGGAGTTGACCGCAGAGCTGGCCTCATCGCTCGGATTGAAAGACACACGGGGCATCCTCGTAGCGGATGTGATCGAGGACTCCGCCGCCGAGGAGGCCGGTCTGAAACAGGGCGACGTGATCCTGAAACTGGACGGCAAGGACGTTCGCGATGTCGGTGCCTTCCGCAACAGCATTTCCTCGCGGCAGCCTGAGACGACGATTCGCCTGGAGATCCTGCGCGACGGCAAGGAGAAAACCATCAAGGCGGTCACGCGCGCCCAGGACGAGGAAGGTGGCGAGAACGCGGGGAACCTCACTGAAGAGCTGCTGGGCGTGGAGATCAGCGATGTGACGGCTGACATGGTCGAGCGCTTCGGCTACGAGATCAACGATGGCGTCGTCATCACCAGCGTCAGCCCGGATGCGCGTGGCGCACGCGCTGGCTTGCGGCCAGGCATCCTGATCAGCGGCGTGAACCTGGAGCGCACGCGCGACACGGAATCGTTTGAGCGCACATTGGCCGATGCGAAGAAAAGCGGACGGCTGGTATTGCGGGTCCGCACCGGCCGCTACCACCAGTACATCGCCATCCCGCTGGATTGAGTACGCACTTTATGATAGACACGGGGGATGCTGCCGTTATGCTTACATGATCGTTGTGAGACACCGCAAACGATCTCAAGATACGGCGGAGGCACCCCATTACGGCATATATACCCACATTGATCGTATTGCTGATTCTCCTGGCAAGTGCCATTCCCTACGGCGGGGTGGCGCTCTGGGCCCAGACACTCACCGGCCTACTGTGCCTGGCGCTTGCAGGCCACGTCCTCATCGCTAGGCGCAAGCAGTACCCCTCGCCAATCAACGTGCCCGGAAGTCGTCTCTTCGCCCTGTTCTTTGGCTGGACGGCGTTGCTCGCGCTCGGCCATGCCGCGATTGGGCTGCTTCATGGAACGGCAGAACGCCTGCCCGTCTTATCGGCCACGCTGTTCCTGTGGTGTGCCTGGGCGACCCTGACCGCCACCACCCGGCGGTTTTCCAGCCGCACGGCTGTGCTGCGTGTGCTGGTCACCGGGATTGCCCTCATCGCCAGCGCCCAGGCCGTGCTCGGCGTGATCGGCCTCTATGTACCGCTTGGCGTCTACAGCAAGTTCGTTGCCGGTCCCCGCGCCGTCGGCACCTTTTCCAGCGGTAATTCCATGGGTGGATTCCTGGCGTTGAGCCTGCCGACGACGCTGGCGATGGCGCAGCTGGCCATGATCCGTGCCGGCACGCACATCCGCAGGCGACGCTCGCGCATCCTGCATGAGGCCCGGCGCGAGGACTACTGCCTCCTGACCGCCCTCCTCTGGTTGCTGGCCACGCTCATACAGGCGGTCGCCCTGCTACTCTCGGGCTCGCGCGGCGCGATCAGCGCGGCCTTTGTCGCCGTGCTGTGTCTCTGCATCTGGTTCGTGCGCAACCGCGACAGGCAGCAGCAGCGGAACCGTCTGCCGGTCGTGACCACGATCGTGGTCACCCTGCTGGTGCTGGGCATCGGGGCGGGTGGCACGTACGCGTTCACCCTCAAACGCCTGCAACAACTCGAGACCGTGCAGCAGACCGCCCTACCGCGGACGGTCATCTGGCAAGCCGCGATGCGGCAGGTGGCACACCAACCGCTCGGGAGCGGGCCCGGTCGGTTTGCCGAAACGTTCCTGCCGTACCAGCCGGCGGGCTATGGTGGTAGCCGGGTCTATCATGCGCACAACGATTACCTGGAGATCCTGAGCGAGACCGGCATTCCCGGCCTGATCCTGCTGTTGACAGCATTCGCCCTCGTGCTGACGGGTGCCGTCCGACGCCTGCTACCGGAGCGCGAGGGCGAATCGGTCTGGTTACGCCGCGCGGCGTTGTTGTCGGTGGCCGCCGGCCTGATCCACGCCACGGTGGATTTCAACTTGTCCTCACGCCCTGGGGTTGCCGCCCTGTTCTTCTGCCTGCTCGGTGTCGCGTTGTCGCGTTCATCAAACCACCCCGACGACCCACATCGTCATGGTGCCTCCCAGATACCCAGGCAACGCTGGCCGCTTCCGGCGGCACTCGTTATGGGAGCCCTGCTCACAGTCAACCAGCTTCGCCTGGCCACCGCCGCGACCCTGACGGAGCAGGGGTTCGCCGCCATCATCGGCGACCCCTCGCTGTACTTCTGGCTACCGGTTCCCGATCTGACCCGCGAACAAGCGATCGAACGCCTGCGCCTGGCCTGCAGACTGGCACCGGAATCCGCCGAGGCACACAGGCTGCTGGCACGGGCACTGGTGATCGCCGGTGATCAGCGCCTGGCGGAAGCCATCGCCGACGAGCAAGCCAAAAACCCGGACGCGCCTGCGCATTTTATCGCCAGCCGGATGCGGATCCTGATGCGCGTGGATGAATACCGCCAACTGACCGACGCCCGCCAAGTGATCGACAAGGCCAGCCGTCTGGCACCCGGCAACGCCGATGTCGCCGCCCTGGCCGCCATTATCAGCGCGCGTCTCGCGGCACTGGCCGTCAGTCCCGATGATGCCATCGCCGGAATCGATCAGGCACTTGCGCACATCACCAAGGCCCGGGAGCAAGCACCGAACGATGCCACGATCCAGCACCAAGTGCTCACGGCCCTCGCCCATCTGGCGGGCGCCTTTACCGGCGTCGAAGCCCCTGCACAACGGGATACGGCCCGCCGGGCGGGCATGGAGACCGGATTGCACCTGCTGCACCTGGGCGAACACCGGCTCGACGCGATCCTTGATGCGTGGTCGCGCCTCGGCCTGGACGCCTTCACCGAGCTTGAAGCTGTCGTCGGCCTCCTGCCTGCCGATGCCGCCATTCAACTCTACCACTTCTACAACCGGCAGCATCGGCCAGAGTCTGCCCTACGCGCCCTCGACACCTTGGAAACGGCAATCAAGGCCGGACTCCTTTCCGCCAGCTTCCGCGACCGCGCGCAGGACGCGGAAAGGCTTGCCAACTATCAACAGCAACTGACCCGCGAACGGGCACGCTGGCATGTGCGGCAGCATCAGTTCGACACCTACCGGGAAAGTGCCGCAGCACGACAAGGCGTGCTGCACCGCGACATCGAAAGCAAACTTGCCACGACCGCCCGCAACGAGGCGGTCGCCCTGCGCTTCCGTTACCTGAACCTGCGCGATCTGCACGAAACACGCGGACTCGACGAGCGGCACGCGCGCGAGCTGGCCGTGCTGATGGAACAGCACGGCGAAAGCGCCAGCACGATTGCCAACGTCCTCGCGCCCTTCCAGACGCCACCACCGCTCGACACTCCGCCGGAGGAGCCACCCGATCATACACTGGACATGCACCTACTGGGCGGACAGGCGGTCTTCATCGGTTTCTCCATCGGTGAGGACACGATGCACACCTTCTGGCGGTTCCACGCCCGCGTCCCCTCCGATCTACAGGCCGTATTCATCTTCCGTGACAGCCAGCAGGCACATGTCACGTCGGCCGCCTGTCTCTTCAGTCAGGCATTCGGACGCGAATTCGCGGTCGGAGCGCCGCCCCTCGGCAAGGTCTTCCATGCCACCACCCCGATACCGCCGCTCGCCGCCTTGAGCGAACATCTAGAAATCGGCCTGCGTCGCCGCTCGACCGGAAGCTGGTTGCCGACCATCGAGGGTTTGCCGTGCGCCGAGTTCCACAACTGGAAGGCGCTGCGCCGGACGCCGGGACCCGCCAACTTATAAAAGCCGATTGACGCCAGCCTAAAGCGCTCTATGATACGGGCTATGGAAACAACCACCGTCCACGACGTCGCTGCCCCTGCCTTCACCGCCAAGGATCCTTGGCTGGCACCGTTCCGCGCCGTGCTACGGCAGCGGGCGGATCATGCCGCCTGGATGGAGGCGTACCTGACCGGAGGAAAGCTCTCGCTGGCCGATTTCGCGGCCGCGCATGAGTACTACGGCCTGCACCGCCGCGGGGATGAGTGGTTCCTGCGCGAATGGGCACCCAACGCCACGGCCATCCATCTCGTTGGCGACTTCAACGATTGGCAGGCCAGGGACGCCTTCGCCGGTCGGCGCCTAAACGCCAAAGGCGACTGGGAATGGTGCCTGCCGGCCGCAGCCATCCACCATGGCGACCACTACAAGCTGCGGGTCTCCTGGAATGACGGTGGCGGCGAACGGATTCCCGCCTTTGCCCGGCGCGTGGTGCAGGATCACACCACCAACCTGTTCAGCGCGCAGGTATGGAGGCCGGATGCCCCCTACGAATGGCGTCACCCGCGGCCGCCGCGCCCCACGACCGCCACGATCTACGAATGCCACGTCGGCATGGCCCAGGAGGACCCGCGCGTCGGCACGTACGATGAGTTCCGCCTTCATATCCTGCCCCGCATCAAAGCCGCCGGCTACAACACCATCCAATTGATGGCCATCCAGGAGCACCCCTACTACGGCTCGTTCGGCTACCATGTCTCCAGCTTCTTCGCCGCCTCGTCGCGCTTCGGCACCCCCGAGGCACTCAAGGCGCTGATTGACGAGGCCCACGGCATGGGGATTTCCGTGATCATGGACCTGGTGCATTCCCATTCCGTCAGCAATGAGGCCGAGGGCCTCTCGCGCCTTGACGGCACGCCCTTCCAGTATTTCCATGACGGCCCGCGCGGTCATCACCCCGCCTGGGGTAGCCGCTGCTTCGACTATGGCAAGCCGGAAGTCCTGCATTTCCTGCTCTCGAACTGCCGGTTCTGGCTCGACGAGTACCAGCTCGATGGCTACCGCTTCGATGGCATCACCAGCATGCTCTACCATCACCACGGCCTCGGCCCCGCCTTTGCCACCTACGACGACTACTTCAACGGTTCGGTCGATGACGATGCGCTTGCCTACCTGACGCTGGCCAACAAGCTGATCCATGCGGTGCTGCCGTCCGCGCTGACCGTCGCCGAGGACGTCAGCGGCATGCCCGGCCTCTGCGCCCCGGTCGCCGAAGGCGGTATCGGGTTCGACCTGCGGCTGGCAATGGGACTGCCAGACTGCTGGTTCCAGCTCGTCCGCAAGCAGAGGGACGAGGACTGGAACATGCATCACCTCTGGCACAACCTCAACGACCGGCGGCCCGAGGAATTGACCGTCAGCTATGTGGAAAGCCACGACCAGGCGATTGTCGGCGACAAGACCATGATCTTCGAGCTGCTCGATGCCGCGATGTACGACGGCATGTCGAAACAGAGCGAGAGTCTTGCGATTGACCGCGGGATCGCGCTGCACAAGCTCATCCGGCTGGTGACAGCCTCGACCGCGGTCGGCGGCTATCTGAATTTCATGGGTAACGAGTTCGGGCATCCCGAATGGATCGACTTCCCGCGCGAGGGTAACGGCTGGTCGTACCACTATGCCCGCCGCCTGTGGAGTTTGCGGGACCATCTGGACCTGCGCTACCACGCGCTGGCCGATTTCGACGCGGCCATGCTCGCCCTGCTGGACGCGCATCCCGCCGCGCGCCCCGAGGCCCGTTGTCTGCACGACGGCGACAAAGTAATAGCCTTCTCGCGCGGGGATCTGCTGTTCGCGTTCAACTTCAACCCGTCGGTCTCGTTCACCGACTATGGCATCGAGATACCCGACGGCACCTACCGGCTGGTGATGGACAGCGACGAATCGCGGTTCGGCGGGCACGACCGGATCGCCCCGGGCCAGCGGTTTATCGCCTCCCCGGTAACGGACGGTGCCACAACACGCCTGATGATCAAGCTCTACCTGCCCGTAAGAACGGCTATCGTCCTGCAACGGACGTAGCCACCGATCACGTCATCGATTTCATTGACCGCCCAGGAGATAGTCGATCTCTGTAGCCCGCTCGCGCCGCGAGCGCGGCTACTGCGTTGTAAGCGGACGGTTATTTTCCATGCCTACACGAATTTGCGAAATCGTAGGCGCCTCTCGTTGCCTCAGTTGCGGCGCAACTGGGCTACATTTAAGTGGCCTCATCATCCCCCCATCACACCGGGGACTTGTCGAGCAGAAGCTTCTCGATTTCCGAAATGACGTTCTGGGCCAGCAGTGAGGCGGCATAGGCCGCCGCCGCCTCCTCGGACCAGCCAAGCACGCACTGTTGCACCTCCGGCAGATAATGCGGATCCACGCTCAGGCAGCGGATGCCGATCCCCAAGAAGAACGGCACATAGCGCACATCATGGGCCATCTCGCCGCATACCACGCACTCGATCCTGCGGTGTTTCGCCGCATCGACAATGCGCTTAAGCCCGCGCAGCACCGACGGATGGTGTGGACAGTAATATTCGAAGACCCGTGCATTCGCCCGGTCGACGCCGAGCATGTACTGGATGAAGTCGTTGGTCCCGATCGAGAAGAAATCCGCCTCGCGTGCGAATTCATCCGCCAGATCGACCACCGACGGCAGTTCCACCATCATCCCGATCTCCGGGCGGGTCACCGTCTCGCCGGTCTCGGCTTCCAGTGCCTCGATGCAATCCCCCACGATATCCCTAGCCTGCCGGAACTCGTCCAGCGAGCAGATCATCGGGAACAGGATCCGCAACCGCTCGCGACCGGCCCCGGCACGCAGGATGGCGCGAAGCTGCTGGTCGAAAATATCACGATGGCGCAGCAGCAGCCGGGTCGAGCGCAAGCCGAGGGCCGGATTCGGCTCGGCCCCGTCGTTAAGGTAGGCCATCATCTTGTCGCCGCCGGCATCCAGCGTGCGGATCGTCACTTCGCGCGGCCCCATCCGGTCGAGCAGCCGGGAGTACACCTTGAACTGTTCCTCCTCGGAAGGCAGCGCCTGACGGATAAGGAAAGGGAATTCCGTGCGGTAGAGACCGATGCCTTCCGCCTTCAGATCGAGTGCCATGTCCAGTTCGCTCAGCAGATTGATATTCGCGAGCAGCTTGACCCGCGGACCGTCCCTCATGAAGGTCTCGTCACGCATCGCCGCGCCATGCATGGCCACCTTGTCGCGCAGACGGTCGCGTTCCTCGAAACGCGCGATAACATCGCGGGCAGGGTTGACGTAGGCATTGCCTGCATCGCCATCCAGTAAAACCATATCACCATCCGCCACCCCGGCCAGCAACAACTCGTCGGCCACGATCATCGGGATGGAAAGCGAGCGCACCAGGATGGAAATGTGCGAGGTCAACCCGCCACCGACCAGGATAATGCCAGCCACCTCGGCCAGCGTTATTTTCAGGATGTCGGAGGGCAACAGTTCCCGCGCGATCACGACCCGTCCGCGCCAATCAGCCCCCACCTTGTTATCATCCCCGGTCAGGTTCGACAGCAGCCGCAGTGCCAGATCCTCGACATCACGCGCCTTCTCGCGCACATAATCGTGCGAGCTGGCCTCGAAGATACCGATGTACTTCGTGGCCTCCTCCGCCACCGCCCGGACGGCGGATTCGCCCTTCCCGATACGGTCGCGCATCGCGCCGACAAACGAACGGTCCTTGAGCATCATCATGTGGGCCTCGAAGATCAGCGAGGCCACTTCCGGCAACTTGCGCCCCAGCGCCTCCTGCATCCCGGCAAGCTGCTCCAGCGTCGCGGCGATCGCCTGGTCCAGCATCGTCTCATCGCCGCCGCTTTCCCCTTCGTGCTCACGGCAAAGTTGCAGCATCCGTTCGACCGGGTGACGCATGAACTGGATGCTCGGCCCGCAGGCATACCCCGGCGAGGCGGTCTGACCGTTGACAAAAAAAGACCGCTGCACCACGCGGGGAGGCGTGGCCGCCTCTGCCGACACCGCCATCTGTAACAGGGTTCGGGCCGTCTCGATCGCCGTCGCCAGTTGCGACGTCAGCGCCCGCATCGCCATCACTTCCACATTGCTGAAACGATCGCGCGCATGGCGCTGGACCACCAGTATCCCGATCTTCTCAACCCCGCGCTGGATCGGTACCCCCAGGAACGCATCGTAGGGCTCCTCGCCCGCTTCCGGGAAATATTTGAAATCCGGATGGTCACTGGCATGCGCGACACAGATCGGACGCAGTTCCTTGAGCGCCTTGCCGACAAGGCCCTCGCCGATCGCGAGGCGGATCTGCCCCACCGCCGCCTTGGACAAGCCGTGGGTTGCCCGCAGCGTGAGCATGCGGGAGTCCTCGTCATACAGGTAGATCGAGCAGACCTCGGCGGTCAGATGGTTGGCCACCATGATCACGCAACGGTCCAGAAAACCCTGCAAATCAGGGCTTTCCGACAGCAGTGCACGGATCTCGCCGATATCCGCCAGCAATCCGAAATGTTCTTCCGCCGTTTTTGCGCTCACATCCAGTCTCCTGTAATGCCGGAAGACTACACCGATTCCCTCCCCGAACGCAAGCCTGCCTTGCGTTCATGCGTCCTTCGTGCTAGCATCCCAGGGGTCAGCAGGTTATCCAGCTCCGCCAGCAGGCGCGACTTGTCGTGCGGCAGGCGGGCCTCCAACGGGATGACATTGGAGTTGTGATTGGCCCGGAAAACGGTTGCCGATAAATCCAGCCCGGCAATCAGGTCGCGCAGTTCGCGTACAATCTCGAATTCGGTCGGCAGACGGAAAGCGCCACTGGCGGCCTCATCGTACAGCCGGGTGCCTTTCACCGGGATCACGCGCAGCGCCGAGAGTAGCCGGGGCTGCATCCGGTTGAGGGCATCGGCCGTATGTTCAACGTGCGACTGGCTTTGCCCGACGCCACCGAGGCCTAGCAGCACCATCACGGAAAGCCGCAAGCCCGCCGCCTGGGCGGCCCTGCCCGCCGCGATCATCCCCGCCGCCGTCTCCCCCTTGCAGCAGCGTTGCAGAATCGACTCATCACCGCTTTCAAGCCCCATGTAAAGCGTGTGCAGCTTCAATGCGCGCAATTCGATCAGCTCCGCACCGGACTTGGCCGAAATCGAAGATCCATTGGCGTACAGACTGACCCGGTTCAGACGCGGCAAGCACTCACCCAGCATCCGCAGGATCGCACGCAGCTCCTCGTACGGGCGGCGCATGACATCGCCATCCGCGAGAAACACCCGGCTGGCACCGGGCTGGCAGGCGGCCTCCCGCCGGATCAACGTAAACACATCCTCCAGCGGCCGACGGCGGGGCGACATTCCCTTGTACATGCCACAGAACGAGCAACGGTTCCACGGGCACCCCTCGTCAACCTGCAGGATCAGGCTCCACGCCTCAGCCGGCGGACGAAACATCGGATTGTTCGATACACGCATGAGCTTGTTGGCGTTGGGAACTGATGTGCCGTCAGCCTGGGGGTTATTTCCCTGCCAGGGCTTTCTTGACGGCACCCGGTGTCATCTGGCGCAGCTTGCCCAGCGCATCACGCGTTTTTGTGCGCAGGTTGAGCTTGCCGGCCTCGGCGGTCTCCCAGAGGCCGACCGCGTTCGGGGACACCCCGCAAAGGGCGGCCATCTGCGCCCTGCTCAACCCAAGCCGCTTGCGCATACCTGCTATGCCCTTGCTGGTGAACCACTCACGCTTGCCCGCGGGTTTGTCGGCACCAGCCGCCTTGGATTCTACAGGAGCCGTAACAGCCGGCTTCCCGACTTGCTTCCTGAGTTCCGCCACATCCCGCTTGAGGTTGCGGATCGTCTTGATATGCGCAGCCAACAGGCTGTTAGCCTCGCGTTTCGAGATCCGTGCAATTTCATCCTTCAGTAATTTTCCAATGTCTGGCATAATTCCTCTCCCTTTTTGTTTTGGTGCACTATTACGCAAACGATCGGATAATTCGAGCATTATTTAGTGCCCGCGCGCCTGCTGCATTTGGCGCCATCAGCGCTCAACGTGTTTCTTGACGGTGCGCCAGTCGAGTTCGGTCAGGCGGGCGACTTCGCCGTACTGGCCGTGCCGGGCGTATAGCGAACGACAGTAGGCGGAAAGCAGGGCCTCGGCGGAAAGCATGCCGTCGCGGGCGGCCTGCAGCCAGGCGGGCGTCGCGTCGTCCGCCCCCACGGGCGAGGGCGGCTGGTAACGGCCGGTCAGCAGGATGCCGCGGACCGCCTGCTCCAGTTCGCGGACATTGCCCGGCCACGCATAGTCGGGCGGCAGCCCCTGCTGCAAGACCTCAACGACCCGATCCGCCTGCGCTTCGTCCGGCTGGCCGGTAATCCGTTCGAGGATCACGCCGCCAAGCTGACGCAGCTCGTCCGGATTCTCGCGCAGCCGCGTCTGTAGAGACGGCACGGTGATCGTGTCGGAACACAGCCGGTAATAAAAATCATCACGGAATCGGCCTTCCGACCGCAACCGCTCCAGCGGCTGGTTCGTCGCCGCGATCACCCGTCCGGCAAAGCGGTGCTCCTGGTGACTGCCGACAGGCTGGAAGATGCGCTCCTGCAGCACCCGCAGCAGCTTGATCTGAATCGTGACCGGCACCTCGCCGATCTCGTCGAGAAAGATCGAACCATGCGGGCTGCAGCGCGCGAACACGCCTTCATGCGCCTCGACCGCTCCGGTAAAGGCCCCCTTGCGGTGACCGAAAAGCTCCGACTCGATCAGTGCCTCGGGATACTGCGAGAGGTTCAGCGCCACAAAGGCCTGTGTGAAACTGGTCGTGAATTGCCGGGTGGCCGGATCGTACGGGATGAACCCCGAGCAACCGATCGCGAAAGCGGCCATCCCCTTGCCGCTGCCGGTGCCACCCAGCAGCAGCGTGGAGAAATCCTCCATGCGTTGCCACATGGTCGCCAGGTAGGCGCGCGGGGTGCTGGTAAACACGTTGGTCCACAACCGCTCGCGCAACTGTCGCATGCAGGGACTCTCACCCGTCAGCTTGCTTTCCATGAAGTAGTAGGCCCGCCGCACCTGCCAGCACAAGGCCAGCCCGCGTGCGGCCTCCTGCTCGTCGAAACCGTACTCGCGCAACTCGCCCATGACCGCGGGGCCGAAGGGTACCGTCAGCGATTGCCGTCCGGCTGCAATCTGACGCGGGATCAGGGCATCGAAGGCACTGACGTGGCGGTGGAAGACGTGGAACAGGTAGAGGAAGGTCAACGACGCACGGTCCTCGCCTGCATACTGACCCAGCGGCACCGTGCCCTCGCGACGGCGTGCCGCCACGAAATCGGCGACCCGCCGCAACAGGTTGGCCAGGACTTCACGGCGCGGGGTGCCATCCGGCAGACCGCACAGCTCGCGATCCAGCCGCTCGCGGTCGGCCGAGAACGGGTTCGCGAACCCAACCCGCGCAATCCCCGCCAGAAAGGCCTGCTGCTCTGCATTCAATCGCGACATGCCTTCGATCCAGTCCTATCAATTTCCGAGCACAAGTTATGTAGGTCGTGGCGCCCTCGCCCGACTGCCCGTGCATAAGTCGTCCAGCGGCAAAGGACCGCAGTACGTCTATCAGCGCTGTTTCTGCAATGTGCTTATGCCCTGCTGGACAGGCGATGGCGCCTGTCCTACATTTTTCTTATTCTTCGCAAGCTAATTAACGCACAGTCTATACAATTATTGTATATAGTCAATCCACAATCTGTATACAAAGACGTTGTATGAATTCGTTTAGAAATCACGCCACGCACGGCTTAAATAGTCTTAATATCCTTTTGACAAACAACTTGCGCTTGCCAGAAACCCATCCCGGCGCTTCTGGCACGGTGTCTGCGAATACACAAGACCGTGGCGACCTAATGTGGGGAGCCGGAAGCAGAAGGAGTTTGAGATGATGACGACGGGAATCAGGATGGCGCGATGGTGCATCGGGCTGGGGGTAATCTGGGCAACCGCGATCCAGGCGCTGGGCGCGGGCATCATGAAGCCGATCAACGCAACCACCCCAATGCGCATTCAATCGCACGATGTGCGCGTGACGCTCAACAATGGGTTCGCGCAAACGGAAGTGGATCAGGTCTTCGCCAACAGCAGCGATGCGGATGGCGAGATGATCTACACGTTCCCGATGCCGAAGAATTCAAGCTTGTCGGAATTATCGTTATGGGTAAACGGCACCGAACTGCTGGGCGAAGTGGTGGAAAAGGCGCGCGCGAAAAAGATATACGAGGAACAGAAGGCGCAGGGCAAGGACACGGCGCTGGCGGAAAAGAATGACTACAAGACATTCGACATCGCCGTCGGCCGCGTGCCGGCCGGTGGCACAGCGCGCGTGCGCCTGGTCTATTACCAGCCGCTGGAGATCGACCTGAACGTCGGGCGCTATCTGTACCCGCTGGCGGAAGGCAATACGGATGACAACCGCATCCCGTTCTGGTCGGTAGATGACGCGGTCGACGGACCGTTCCGCTTTGAGCTGACGCTCAAGTCGGCATTCCCGGTCAAGGATGTGCGGCTGCCGGGCTACGAGCAGCTGGCCGTCGTGCAATCGCAGGCCATCACCAACGGGGAGGAAACCGTCGGCTCGGTCTATACCGCCACACTGGCATCGTCGGAAGGCGCACGCCTCGACCGCGATATCGTGTTCTACTATCGCCTCGACGACACGGCACCCGCACGGGTGGAGCTGATCCCCTACCGCGCGTCCGACAAGGAGCCGGGCACGCTGATGGCGATCATCACCCCGGCCGCCGATCTGCAACCGCTGCACGACGGACGCGACTGGATCTTCGTGCTGGACGTTTCCGGCAGCATGGGCGGCCATAAGATCACCACGCTGGCCAATGGCGTGCAGCGGGTGCTCGGGCAGCTCAGCCCGAACGACCGTTTCCGGATCATCACGTTCAACAACAGTGCCAGCGACTTCACCAGCGGCTACATCACCGCCACCCCTGAAGGCGTCGCCGCCTGGATCGAACGGGTGAAAACCATCCAGGCCAACGGCGGTACCGCGCTGTTTGCCGGACTGGAAGCCGCCTACCGCAGCCTGGACGCGGACCGTACCACCGGCATCATCCTGGTGACCGATGCGGTCTGCAACGTGGGTCCCACCGAGCACAAGGCCTTTTTGAACCTGGTCCGCAAGTACGATATCCGCCTGTTCACGTTGCTGATCGGCAACAGCGCCAACCAACCGCTGATGGAGCGGCTGGCGCGCGACACGGACGGATTCGCGATGAACATCAGCGACGCCGACGACATCACCGGGCGGCTCCTGCAGGCACGGGCGAAGATCCTGCACCAGTCGATGCGCGACGTCAAGATCCGCTTCAAGGGCGAGCGCGTCAGCGACCTGACGCCCTCGGAGATCGGCAGCCTCTACGCCGGCCAGCAGGCGGTGCTCTTCGGCCGTTACCAGGGTGAAGGGCCCGTCACCCTGACCATGACGGCGACCATCGGCGGCAACGAGCAGACCTGGGACTGCCAGATCGACCTGCCGCGCGTGGACACGACCAACCCCGAGCTGGAACGCTTGTGGGCCCTCTCGCGGATCCAGGAGCGCATGGAGACGATCCGCGAGGACGGCGAGACCGACGCCTTGCGTAAAGAGGTCGTTAACCTTGGCGTGGACTACTCGCTGGTCACCGACTACACCTCGATGATCGTGGTCGAGGACGCCGTCCTGGAGAACGAGAATATCCAGAAGCGCAATGCCGACCGCGTGCAGCGCGAACGCACCGCGCAGACCCAGCGCGCCCAGCAGGCACCGGTCTCGCACCGGGTAGACCAGAACCAGAATACGTTCCAGGGGCGTTCGGCACCAAGCCTCAACTTCGGCACCGGCCCGGTGGGACCGATCTTCCTGCTGCTGGCAGGCTGGATGCGGCGCAAGACCCGCCGCGCCATGTAGGACCGGCACCCTGCCTGTCCCGCCGGGCATAAGTCCGTGAAAGGCGGCTTATGCCCGGTTTGTTCGGATTTCAATATCCAATTAATCAACAAGGAATATCCGTGCGGAAGCAAGTTAGCAACGGTAATGTAGCCCAGTTGCGCCGCAACTGAGGCAACGGGATACGCGTACGAATTCCCAACTTTCCGTGGGCATGGTAAACAACCGTCCGCGTACAACGCCGAAGCCACGCTCGCAGCGCGAGCGGGCTACATATGCGGATAATCACCTGAAATCACATGCAAGGCACATCATGCAGAACAAAATCATATTCGCTCTCGAATGGCTGCTCTTCTGCGGCCTGCTGATCGCGGCCAATGCGGGCCTGTGGTCGGGCACCCCACAAACCGCATGGATGCTAGTGCCTTCCGCCGTGCGGCAGGGTCAGTGGTGGCGGCTGGTGCTGCATCCCTGGGTGCATGTCAGCGCGTATCATCTGCTGCTCGACGCCTCGGCGTTCCTGTGCCTGTTCTTCATGCTCGACCGCACCCGCCCCGCCCAACGCTGGTTGATCCTGGCGGCAGCCTGGGGCGGGCAGTTGCTGGCCGTGTGGTGGGGCGAGCCACGACTCGAGACGCTCGGGCTCTGCGGCCTCTCCGGCACCGCGCATGGCCTCTTTGCCGCCGTCTGCGTGCAGTGGCGTCGCCAGCCCGCCTTGTCGCGTGCCGGCACCGTCCTGTTGCTCGGCCTGATCGCCAAAACGATCTGGGAGGCCCTTAGCGGCCAGGTGTTCCTCGCGACCTGGCACGCCGGCCCTGTCGGCAATCCCCTGACCCTGTGCCACGCCGGCGGGGTGCTCGCCGGATTCACCGCCGCCCGCCTCGCCTGTCAGCACGCTTGACTACGGGCGCGGTTCTTGTTTTGATGCTCGGACAACATGGGCGTCCTGCCAGCGTGCAGGATATCCGCAACCGGGGGTACACGATGTTTTCATCAAAAGAGCTGTTTGTCACATTCTGCATCGGCGTCGGGGCACTCGTGCTCGGCATCCTGATGGCGGCGACCGGGGGGATCTGCCTGCACACGGAAACCGGCACGCCCGAGTATATCGTCAGCCTGCGCAACACGGGGGTAACGTTCATCGCGCTGAGCGCACTCTGGCTCACCCTGACCCTCTGGAAAAACCTCAACAGCAAATAAAGCAAGGAAATAACCATGTACAAGATCGGCATCGACCTGGGCGGCACGAAAATCGAGGGGATCATCCTAGACGGCGACGACAACGAGATCACCCGCAAGCGGATCCCGACCGAACGGGAAAAGGGCTATGACCATATTCTCGAGAACATCGCCTCGGTCTACCGCGATCTGGCCACCCATATCGACAACGCCCCCCATACCCTCGGCATGGGCACGCCCGGGGCCATCTCACCCAGAACCGGGCTGCTGAAGAATTCGAACACGGTCATCATGAATGGCAAACCCGTCAAGTGCGATCTTCAGGAACGCTTCGGACGCGACTTCGAGCTGCAGAACGATGCCAACTGCTTCGCGATGGCGGAAGCCCGACACGGGGCAGGTGAAGGCAAGGAGCTGGTCTTCGGCGTGATCATGGGTACCGGCTGCGGCGGCGGGCTGGTCTACAACGGCAAGGTACATACCGGCATCATGGCCATCGGCGGCGAATGGGGGCACATGTCGATCGACCCCAACGGTCCCAAATGCTACTGCGGGGCCAACGGCTGCGTTGAAACCTATATCAGCGGCGGCCAACTGACCAAACGCTACGCCGAGCGCTACGCCGAGGATAAGCCAATCCTTGAGGTTGAAAAAGCCTATTATGCCGGCGATCCGCGCGCGATCGAATTCATGCAGACATTCTTCGTCAACTTCGGCCGTGCCATGGCCAACCTGATCAACATTCTGGATCCGGACGTTGTCGTGCTCGGCGGCGGTTTCTCCAAGTTCAAGGCAATCTACACCGAGGGCGTCAAGGAAGTCGAGCGACAGGTCTTCAGCGACAGCCTGGAAACCCCGATCGTCCAGCACATGCTGGGTGACTCGGCAGGTGTACTTGGCGCCGCCTACATCGGCATCTGATATGACTCTTCCAGTCCATCGTTCCCGCCGCGAGGTCCAGCGCGGCCTGCGCCTGTCCATCCTGGCCAGTTGCCATGGCATGGTGTGGGTGGCGGTCGCGCTGGGCATGCCGCTGACGATGTTCCTGGAAGCACTGGGGGCCAGCGGCCTGATGCTAGGCCTGGCGATGACCGCCCAGCAGGTGGCAATGAGCTTCCAGTTACCGGGCGGGATTATCGCCAACCGCCTGCGCCACCTCAAACCCGTGTGGTTCGCCTTCAGCCTGCCGCACCGGATGCTCTGGTTCGCCCTGCCCGCGCTGCCCTTCCTGTTCGCCGGATCACCGCATGCCGCGGCGATGACGGCGGTCGGCATTGTGGCTGTCAGCGCGATGCTCGGCAATCTCGGAACCCCCGCTTGGTTCAGCTGGATGTCGGCATTGGTACCCGCCCGCGAGAGCGGTTCGTTCTGGAGCATCCGCCAGGCCTGCACCATGGCGGCCTTCCTGCTGGCTACGGTGCTGAGCGGCTGGGTGCTCGACATCACCGCTACCGCCGACGGACCCTGGCGCTACCGCGGTTTCATGCTCGTGTTCGCTGTCGCCGCCATCTTCGGCACGGCGGATATCCTGATCCATATGCGGGTGCCCGCGCCACAGGCAATCGAGCCGACATCGGGCAATCCCCTGTCCGCCCTGCGCAATATCCTGCGTGATCGCGACTTCAGGATGCTCACGCTGGCCTTCGGTCTCTGGGGCATCAGCCTCGGCATCTCAGGCCCGTTCGCGGTCGTCTATCTCAAGCGCGTATTCGACGCCTCCTACTCGCAACTCGCCGCCATGACGATCACTTTCTCGATCGGCTCGATTGTCGCAGGGCTGTTCTGGGGCAAGATCATGGACACCATCGGCGCACGCTCATTCGGCAGCCTGATGCTGCTGTCGATCCCGCTGTTCTCGATTCCCTGGTTCCTGCTTTCGCAAGCCACCTACGAACTGCCCTGGCTGGGTAACACGCCGGAAGCGGTCGTCGTCTACGTCGCGGTCAACTTCCTCTCCGGCGCCTTCTTCTCGGGCGTCACGCTCTGCCAGATCAACTTGATCACCAACCTGGCCACGGCCGAGAGCCGCACCATCACCATGGCACTACACTTCACGCTGGTCGGGCTGATCGGCGCCACCGGTCCGGCCATCGGCGGACGCCTGATGGATCTGCTGGCGGAGGTGCCGATCGGCATCAACCTGCCGCGCGGGATCGCGTTCTCGTTCTTCCACGTGCAGACGCTGTTGCATATCGGCATGGCAATGGCGGCCACCTGGATCTTCCACAAGACCAGCCCGGCCGTCACCGACGTGCCGATCCGCCAGCTTCTCGGCAACCCGCTGCGCACGCTCACCATCATCCAGAACCTCATCACCGTCAACACCCCGCGCAACGAGCGCGCCCGCGCCCGCGCCATCGAGCGGCTCAGCCTCAGTCGGGTGGATGCCGCGCTAGACAAGCTGGAGCGGGCGCTGAACGACCCCTCGACCCTGGTGCGGCGACAGGCGCTGCGCGCCCTGGGACGCATGCGGGAGGAGGCCTGCCTGCCGCTGCTCGAGCGACACTACCGCGAAAGCGGGGACACCGACCTGTTTCCGACCCTCGCCACCGCCCTCGGCGACAGCGCAACCCCGGCGGCGGTACCGCTGCTGCTCGAGATGCTCGCGGCTCCGCACGACACACGCCTCGAAGCCGTGCGCGCCCTCGGGCTCCTCGGCAACGAATGGGTGCGCCAACCGCTGATCAACCTGCTGCAGCACAGCGAGGATCCCGACACCATCGCAGCGGTCGGCAGCGCCCTGGCACGCATCGCCTCGCGCCAGATCCAGCAGAAGCAGGACAGGATCGACCAGACCCGCAAACTGGCCAGCGAGAACAGCGACTTTGCCGTGGGCGAGCTGATTAAATCGCTCAGTGACCCCTCGCCCGGCATCCAGGAAGCCACGATCGACGCCCTCGGGGCGATGCAGAGTCCCGCCGCCGTGCATGCCCTGCTGCAACGACTACGCAGCGCGGAGGACACGCTCAAACCCCACATCGCCAGAGCCCTCGCGAAAAGCCAGCAACCGGACGGGGTGGATGCCATCATCGCCGGCATCAAGGAAGGCGACTCCGATAGCCAGATCGAGAATGCCCGCTCGCTGGGCGACGTCCACGACCAGCGCGCCGCCGAGGCCCTGCTCGAGATGCTGCGCACCAGCGAGGATGACCGTGTGATCTCGGCCAGCAGCGAGGCGCTGGTGCGGCTGCGCGAGGTCGCCGCCTTCTTCGATATCATCCCGCGCATGAAGACCACGACAAACCCGCTGCTCAAGCGCACCCTCGCGGTCGCGGCCGGCAACCTGCTCGGCAAGAGCGGCTCGTTCTACGCCTTCCTGATTCAGGAGGAGAATTTGGCCGGATCCCAGACCGCCCGCGCCATCAGCCAGCTCGCGCGCCGCCTCCACCGCCTCTGCGCCCGGCACTACAAGGAGGCCGAGGAACCGCTCCGCACCACGCTCACCGCCATGGAACACGAGATCGAGAACGCGCAGTGGCCGGAGGCGGCCCGTCACCTCTTCGATCTGGCCGTCGGGTTGGCCAAGCTGACCTACGGCGTCGAGCACGAAAACGAACAGAACGTCTTTATCGAGAAGCTGATCTGGCACAACCAGCACCTGGGAATCTGCACCTGGTTCCTCTACATGACCACCGGCCCCTGGAACAACCCCGCCTTCGGCCCGCCAACCCAGCTCGACGTGCTGCTCGGCCTCTACGCCCTCGCGGAATGGAACCCTTGATCGTTTCGGTGATCGGCAGGATTATTCTGGCTTTTTGATTATATGTATTTGATCATCATGCCGAGTCTTGATTGACTCGGCAGATAGATCCAAAAAACATTCGTTGTGCAAATTCATTCGTTGTGCAAATGTTGCTGGACAAAGCATCAGGCAATGCTATTTCACAACGAATGCGGTGCACAACGAATGTTGAATGAAGTTAAAGAAAGCGCTGAAAATATGAAGAAACCGACATTACTGGTCCTGGCCGCCGGCATTGGCAGCCGCTTTGGTGGCTTGAAGCAGATCGCCCCGGTCGGCCCGCAGGGCGAGATCATCATCGACTATAGCATCTTTGATGCCATCCGCGCCGGCTTCGACAAGGTGGTCTTTGTGATCCGCCGCGACATCGAGGCGGACTTCAAGCAGGCCGTCGGCAGCCGATTCGAGGGCGTGGTCACCGTCGACTACGCTTTCCAGGAACGCGACGACCTCCCGGCGGGCTACCGCCTGCCGCCGGAGCGCACCAAGCCCTGGGGCACCGCCCACGCCATTCTTGCAGCGCGCCACGCCATCCACGAACCCTTTGCCGTGATCAATGCCGATGACTTCTACGGCGCCGAAGGCTACCGCCTGCTGCATGACTTCCTGGCCGCCGCCGCGACCGGCAACCCGCCGGACTGGGCACTGGTCGGATTTATCCTGCGCAACACCCTCTCCGACCACGGCAGCGTGGCCCGCGGCGTCTGCCGCTGCGCCGCCGACGGCAGGCTCGAGACCGTCACCGAACGCCTGGCCATCGAGCGCGATGGAGTGGCGGCCATCGATTCGCCGACCGGCACGCGCTTCAGCGGCGACGAACGCGTCTCGATGAACATGTGGGGCTTCACGCCCGACCTTTTCGACATCCTGTCGACGGGATTTTGTGATTTCCTGGCCGCCAATATCGCGAATCCCAAGGCCGAATACCAGATCCCGTTCGTGGTGGATCGCGAGATCCAGGCCGGCCGGCGCCGCGTCAAGGTGCTGACGACGGCGGAAGCCTGGTGCGGCGTCACCTACACCGCCGACAAACCGCAGGTCACCGCCCACATCGCCGCCCTCGTCCAATCCGGTCGCTACCCCACCCCGCTGTGGTGAACCGTCAGACCACCCGCTGTTTCCAGCGACCACGCTGGAAACAGAAGGAGACGAGCAGGCCGTGGATCGTGACGGCGATCGCGATGGCCCACCAGATGCCGTGGGTGGGCGGCTCGATCACGCGGCTGAGGACGATCGCCAGCGGCACCTGGATCCCCCAGAGCGCCACGAGGGTCAGAATCATGGGCGTAAGGGCATCGCCCGCCCCCTGGAAGGCGCGCCCAAGCACGATCGAGGGAGCCACGAACACGTAGAATCCGCAGGTGATCCGCAAAAAGTCGGTTCCTATCGTGATGACGTCCGGATCGACCGTGAACACCCCCATCAATAGCGGCGCGAAAAGCATCAGCAGGCCACCGAAGAACACCATCAGGGCGACATCCATCCAGGCGGCCATCCACGCGCCGCGCGCCGCGCGGTCGGGGTGTCCCGCGCCCAGGTTCTGGCCGACCAGGGTGGCCGCCGCATTCCCGAGCGCGAACGCCGGCATGAGAATCAGCATCTGCAGGCGGTTGCCGGCACCGAAGGCCGCAATCGCGGCGGTCCCCGCTGTGGCGGCGATCCGCATCAGCACCAGCGCCATCAGGCTGCGGGCCAGCATCTGGCCAGTGCCCGGCAGGCCGATCCGCAGGATACTCAAGGCAATGGCCGGACGGGGCAGCATGTGCCTCGGGTGCAGCCGGATACCGCCGGTCCCGCGGCGCAGCAGCACCAGCGCCCCGCCGGCGGCCAATGCCTGGGACATCACCGTGGCGATAGCCGCCCCGCGGATACCCAGCGCCGGGGCCCCGTAGAGCCCGAAGATCAGGATCGGGTCCAGCACCAGATTGATCAGGTTGGCGGCGATCATCAGAACCATCGGGATCACCGTGTTGCCCGCCGCCTGGAAGATCGAATGCCCACCCACGAACAGGACAAAGACCGTAAAGCTCCCCAGGAAAAGAATCTCGAGATACTCCGCCGCCAGGACGGCAACCGCCGGCTCGGCCCCGAGCAGGAGCGGGAATTTTCCGGCAAACACCCAGCCCACCACCCCCGCGATCAGCCCCAGCCCCATCGCCACGCTCAGCGCCTGGCCAGCCGCGTATGAGGTGCCGCGCGCATCGCCTTCGCCGATGCGGCGCGAGACAATCGCCACCGTGCCGACCGCCATTCCCATCACCAGCGGGAAGAGCATCATCAGGACCGTGCCGCCGATCGCCAGCGCCGCCACCGCATCCGCCCCCAACCGTCCGATCCAGTAAAGATCGATCAGACTCTGGGCGTTCTGCAGCAGCGCGCTGACCAGCATCGGGATCGCCAGCCGCAGGATACCGCGCGCAAGACTGCCCTCCGTCAGGTGATTATGGGTTTCGTTCGCCATTCCGTGCACCATAGCAGCTTAGTGCCTGCAGGTGAACATCAATTTGCTTGTCTATAGCGTCAATGTTTACGCCAATTCTGAGCATCAGCATGTAGGTCGTGGCGCCCTCGCCCGACCGCCGAGCATAAGTCGCCTTGCAGCCAACAGACCGCTGTCCGGCAGGCAACGCTGCTTATGCTCTGTGCTTATGCTCGGATGGACAGGCGAGGGCGCCAGTCCTACGATATATCTTCTCCCCGCATTATCCCTGAAAAGTTACGAACTCGTTTTTGCACGGACCCCGTGCGGACTTGCCTGTAGGTGCAATTTTCCAATTTTTCAAGCTGGATGAAAAAGACTTCTCACGCGGGGCGAAATGCGGCATACTTACCCGACTATGTCAAAAGAGCAGGATTCCTTTAATTTCTGGTATGCCGTCAACAACACGGATGTCAAGGTGATGCCCTCGCGCCACCTGGAGACCTTCGGCAATACGATTGTGAACTACCATCTGATCAGCGAGCTGATGGATGATACCGGCAAGATCCGTGTCCGCGAGGGCAAGCTCGAGGCTGGCCGACCGCAGATCATAACCCCCGATGCCTATGCCCAGACCGCCATGGAAGGCTTCGGCGAGGAGGCGCGCCAGTATGTCGACTGGCTGCGCGAGCACGAGCAGGACATCCGCGTGCTGCAGTACGGCTACCGCCTGAAGCAGGAGTCCTACCGCGAGAATGTCGTCACCGACGCGCTGGAGCCCGTGGTCGATCGGGTCAAGAAGGCCGTTGCCGAGGCCAATGATCCGATGAGCGCGGTGGTCGTCGGCGTGGATGATCCCTGGGATGTCTGCCTGGTGCGGCTGTTCTGGGAAGTGATCCAGTCCTCGGCACTGTTCAACATCCGCGAGATGCAGAACCGCAAGCTCTTCGAGCAGGATCGCGGCGTGCCGCGCGGCGTGCGCAACGACATCGACGCCGCCTTCAAGGCCGCCAACCGCGACCCCTCCCAGATCAAGGCGCTCGGAGCCAAACTCAACACCATGGGCCTTTTTCATGAATACGAGGACCGCTTCTTTGCCCTCGTCAAGGCACACGCCAACGATTAACCCTTTCCTCCGGAGACAGCATCATGGCAACACGCATACTAGCGGTCGCTAACCAGAAAGGCGGTGTGGGCAAAACCACGACCGTCATCAACCTGGCCGCCTGCCTCGGCGAGCTGGGCAAACGGGTGCTGGTGATCGACCTTGACCCGCAGGCCAACTCCACCAGCGGGCTCGGGCTCCCCAAGCAGAACGGCACCAGCCTCTACCGCGTGTTGCTGCGCGAGCGCGCCGTCCACGGGCTCGTGCAAAAGACGGTCGCGGAAAACGTCGACATTATCCCTTCGGAGCTCGATCTGGCGGGTGCCGAGATCGATGTGGCGCGCATGGACGGCTACCTGCACGGGCTGAACATGGCCATCGCCCCGGTCGTGCGCGGCGGCGGCTACGATTTCATCATCATCGACTGCCCGCCCTCGCTCGGGGTGCTGACCATGAACGCCCTGACCGCGGCCCACAGCCTGCTGCTGCCGATCCAGTGCGAGTACTACGCACTGGAAGGGCTGAGCGTGATCGCCCATATCATCAAGCAGCTCCGCGAGGGCCGCGCCAACCCGACGATCGACATCCAGGGCATCGTGATGACCATGTACGATGCCCGCACGCGCCTTTCGCCGGATGTCGTGACCGAGGTCAAGAGCCATTTCGGCGAGAAGGTCTACCAGACGGTCATCCCCCGCAACATCCGCCTCAGCGAGGCCCCCAGCTTCGGCCGCCCGGTCATCCAGTACGACCCGCACTGCACCGGCTCGATCGCCTACCGCGAACTGGCCAAGGAAGTCATCGCCCGCGAGCTGGCGGAACACCCGGCCGCCGTATAGCAGGCAGGTGCGAAAGATAGATGATTGGCAGAAGCGCATTCACGATGTAGTCGGTGATGATAATGCGCGGTACGCCCGGAATGCGGAGCGCTGGCGCACACACCTGTTGTCCTTCCTTCCGCTCCCGAAATGTCGAGGACAGGCTTTGGGCGTCCGGGAAAGTTGGAGATTGCTCTTTACAGGCGCGATTTGGACGTGCAAGAATTTGCCGGCTGTAAAGCAATATCAGAAAGGCAGCATCATGAGCCACGATCACGCCCATTCACACGGCACCGAGAACATCCCGGACCGCATCCTGCTCTGGACGGTTGTTGTCAACCTCGGTCTTTCCGGTTTTGAGTTCGCCGCCGGGGCGGTTTCCGGCAGTGTGGCTCTGATGGCGGATGCCTTGCACAACACCAACGATGCCGGAGCCCTGCTCATCGCCTATGTTGCCCGCAAGATCTCGCGCAAGGGGGCGGACCATCGCTACACGTTCGGGTATCGACGGGCCGAATTGATCGGGGCGATGATCCAGTTGACCGCCTTGATCGTGGTGGGGCTCTATCTGCTCTTCGAGGCCGTTAAGCGGTTCTTCACCCCGGAACCTCTGCTTGGCGACTGGATGATGATCGCGGCGGGCGTGGCACTGCTCGTCGATATCGTTACCGCCTGGCTGTTGTGGTCGATGTCGAAGGGGAACCTGAATGTGCGGGCCGCTTTTCTGCATAATCTCACCGATGCCGCCGCCTCCGTCGCCGTGCTCCTTGGTGGTGCCGCCGTCTATTGGTTCGATTGGTATTGGATCGATCCTTTGCTGACGCTTCTGATTGCGGGCTACATCCTGCACATGTCGCTTGGCATGTTGCGGCAAACCGCCTCGATTCTGATGGAGGGGGCTCCCGCCGGCTTCCATGTTGACGATCTCAAACGGGACATCGGGACAATCCCGGACGTAATGGACATCCATCACGTCCATGTGTGGGAACTCGACGAACACCGCCGGGCTCTCGAAGCGCATATTGTCATTTCCCACGAGGTCTCCATGTCAAAAATGGAGACCATCAAAGCGGAAGTCCGCCAGCGGCTTCATGACCATTACGACATCGAGCACAGCACCCTGGAAATGGAAATGCACGGGCTCGAATGCTCCACCCGTTAGCCTGTCTAGCCTTGACAAGGGACTTGCCTTATGGCTGCTGGCAGCGGGGGCAGAGGTGGGTGCTGCGCTGGGCGACGATGATCCGCGTCAATGTGCCTTCGCAGCGGGGACAGGGCTCGCCGTGGCGGCGGAAGACGTTGAGTGCGTCCTGGTTGCGCCCGCGCCGTCCAGCCACGCTGTAGAAGTTCGTCATGCCGCTGCCGAGGGTCGTGCCCATCCCGTCCACGCCGCGCTGTAGCACCCGGCGGATGGCCCCATGCAGACGCCGGCACTCGGCCGCCGTGAGCGACCGCGACAGGCGGCAGGGATGCAGCCGGGCCTCCCAGAGCGCCTCATCGACATAGATGTTGCCGAGTCCGGCCAGCACATGCTGATCCAGCAGCAAGGGTTTGAGCATGCGGTTATGCGCGTGCAAGGCTGATCGCAATACCGCCGCCGTGAACACATCGGAAAGCGGCTCCGGCCCCAACCGCCCCAGCACCGCGTCCGGATCATCGGTCAGCGTCCAGCGGCCAAACTTGCGGGTATCGCGGAAGCGGATCTCGCGGCCATCGTCCAGGATCAGGGCGGCACGCTCGGCGGCGTCGCGCGGCTCGGCGGCAGGCTTGACACTCAGGCTGCCGGTCATACGCAGATGGATCAGCAGCCAACGGGACGGTTCCAGCCGCATCACGATATATTTGGCCCGCCGCTCGATCGCCTCGATCCGACTGCCACGGACGCCGGTGGTAAAGGCCGCCGTAGAAAGTCCAGAGAGAGTCCGTTCCCAGGAAACGCGCACACCGCGAATGCGGTGCCCGCACACGTCCGCCTCGCACAGGCCCCTGACCACGGTTTCGACTTCCGGCAGTTCCGGCATTGCTCGCTCCTTCAAATCAGACTGCTGACTAGCCCTAAAAAAAGCGTGAATAAAATTCACTTCCTGAAAGAAAAAAGCGGAAAGACGCTCCAGTATTGGTTATGATGCATTTACATCAACAAACCATCTAACCAGTAAAGGAGGCCTTTCCAGTGAAGAAGATTAACAGAAAGCAGAGCAGAAAGAACATAAAAAACCGCAAGGCCAGAGTTACCGCCCGTCACGGGAAAGCCGGGAGCTGGGAGACGCAGTCGCGCCCGATGTTCGGTTCAGGCAAAATACATTTCGAGGTCGGCTCAAACATGGACGCAATGAGCTTCGGCGGCATAGCACCTGTACATCGCTTGCTGACAAAACTCGGACTTCCCTCGGCTATCGATTCGAAATTGGATCTGCTGAAAGTTCATCTGCCATATCATGAATCCGACCATGTGTTGAATATGTCGTACAATGAGGCACTTGCAGAACCCCGGGGTTCTGCAAGTGCCTCATCTGTTTGTATTGCTGGTCTTCCCGTACTCCTTGCAGTACTTCCGTCAGCACCATGCCGCATATGCATATATCCTGTCCTTCCGAAATCAGAAGATCCAGAACAGCAACCTGCGGATTTGCTTTGCCCGTGAAAAAGTCAATCCATACCGTTGTGTCAACAAGCGTCATGACGCAAATGTTCCTTTGCGCCAAGCTGACAGATCGCCTTGCCAGCGGGAAGGATCGCGAATCTTTGCCGCTGCCGTGATATGGTGTTGCGCTTTTGGCGGGGGACGGATAAGTTATAGGCATGGCATCTGAAACCTATATTGCGAACCTGCTGGAGCAGACCGGGCTTTTCAACGCGGAACAGGTACAGGTTCTGGCGGCGGAGGCGGCCGGGGCGGACATGCCCCTCGGGCAGGTCGTGGCCGCCAACGGCGCGGTGCGCGAGGGCGACTTCCTCCAGGCGCTGGGCACCGTGCTGCAAATGCCGTACCGGCGGCTCAAGGATGTGGAAATCACGCAGGAGGTCCTGCAGCGGCTGCCACCGAAGGCGGTTTTCCAGTACAACGTGATTCCGGTGTCCGTCGAGAACGGCGTCCTGCTCGTCGCGGTGGCCGACCCGTTCGTGCCCGGTCTGGTGGATTCGCTGCGGCTGGCATCCGGCCTGCGCGTGAAGCTCTCGCTCAGCCCCTCGGAGGATATTTCGCAGGCCGCCAAGGCATTCTACGGCGTCGGGGCCGAGACCGTCGACCAGATGATGCAGGACGACCGTTTCGAGGTCTCGCTGGATGAACAGGTCGGCAAGGTGGACCTCAGCGAGATGGACCAGGAGGCCTCCATCGTCAAGTTCGTCAACCAGATCATCTGGGAAGCGCACCAGCAGGGGGCCACCGATATCCATCTCGAACCGATGGAGGAGAAGCTGCGGATCCGCTACCGGGTCGACGGCGTATTGCACGAGACGCCCGTGCCGATGCAGCTGATCCGCTTCCAGGCGGCAATCCTCTCACGCATCAAGGTGATGGCGAACCTCGACATTGCCGAGAAGCGGCTGCCGATGGACGGGCGCATCGGGCTGCGGGTCAAGGGGCAGAATATCGACATCCGCGTCTCGACCATGCCGACGGTCTACGGGGAAAGCGTCAGCCTGCGCCTGCTGCAGAGCGGCACGCAGCTGATCACGATCGAGGACTCGGGAATGGGGGTTCATGACGCCGTCGTGATCCGGCGGCTGATCCACCGGCCCAACGGCATCATCCTCGTCACCGGCCCGACTGGCTCGGGTAAATCCACCTCGCTCAACGGCTACCTACAGGAGCTCAACCGCACGGATGTGCGCATCATGACGGCGGAGAACCCGATCGAGTACGAGATGCCCGGCATCAACCAGGTGCTGGTGCGCCCGGAGATCGGGCTGACCTTCGCGCGGGTGCTGCGCTCGTTCCTGCGCCAGGATCCGGATATCATCATGGTCGGCGAGATCCGCGACCTGGAAACGGCGGAAATCGCGATCCAGGCGTCGCTGACCGGCCATCTGGTGTTCAGCACCCTGCACACGAACGATGCGGCCGGGGC
>CAZOXS010000093.1:0-3313 GCA_964583785.1 uncultured Victivallales bacterium | reverse complement strand
AATATTGATGAATCAAGAATTGGTTTGCATGGCTCACCAACAAAAGTTCACAAAGTTGAGTCTGTTGTTCTTTCTGGTGGAACTGCAAAAAAAATAGAACCAACCAAAGAAGGAATTGGTACTTTAATTGATGAATTATTGAATGATCATATATTGGGATAATGAATATGGAAAAAGTCACAAAAGAAGTTTGGGTATTTATTGAGCAGCGTAATGGTAAACCTGCTGATGTTTCCCTTGAATTGTTGAGTAAAGGAAGAAAACTTGCTGATAGATTGAATGGAGTTCTTAAAGCAATTGTGCTTGGTTACAATGTAAAAAATGTAGCTGAAACTACTTTTAAATATGGCGTGGATTCTGCAATTTTAATAGATCATCCAGTGCTTGAAAAATACCGTCCACTTCCTTACAGCAGAATGTTAAACAAATTAGTTGGCGAAAATAAACCTCGGATTGTTTTGTTCGGCGCTACTGTTGTTGGGCGTGGACTTGCGCCTCGTGTTGCTTCTAATACTTTAAGTGGATTAACAGCTGACTGCACAGAGTTACAAATAGAAAACGTAAATTATCTAAAAAAAGATTATACGGATTTGTTGTTGCAAATTCGTCCAGCTTTTGGGGGAAATATTATTGCAACAATTATCACCCCAGATAATCCAGTGCAAATGGCAACCGTTCGCGAAGGCGTTATGGAAATGACATTAGTAGATAATCCAAAACCAATTAGCATTGAACAAGTTGATTTCATTGAGGATTCAACTGATGA
The DNA here is from genome assembly GCA_964583785.1 of uncultured Victivallales bacterium. Lineage (GTDB taxonomy): Bacteria > Verrucomicrobiota > Kiritimatiellia > UBA8416 > UBA8416 > UBA8416. The sequence goes on along the minus strand of CAZOXS010000093.1, from coordinate 2,547 downwards.
GTTGGTTAAAATTGTTGAGCAATACCAAGAAGAAAACAAAGTAAATTTAAAAGGAGCTCCAATAATTGTAGCTGGTGGATATGGTCTTGGTACAAAAGAAAATTTTCAATTAGTATTTGATCTTGCTGAAACCGTTGGTGGCGAGGTTGCTGGAAGTAGAGCTGCTGTTGATGCTGGATTTGTTGACCACGATAGACAAATTGGTCAAACTGGTGTTACGGTTCGTCCAAAATTGATTTTTTCTATTGGAATATCTGGAGCAATTCAACACAGAGCGGGAATGCAAGAAGCAAATAAAATTATTGCAATAAATTCCGACCCAGAAGCTCCAATTTTTGGAATTGCACATTATGGAATAGTTGGAAAAGCAGAAGATGTAATTCCAAAATTTATTGAAATATACAAACATAAATTGAAGTAGAGGAACAAATGCCTAATTTTTTTACAGATAATGAAGACTTAAAATTTCATTTTAATAGATTTGATTTAAGAGAAATTATGGAGATTCAAGAAGATAATTACGAGCAGAAGAATGAGTTTGATTATGCTCCAGAAAACTATGAAGATGCAATGATTAATTTAGAAAAAACTCTTGAGTTAATAGGAGATATTTCTGGAAATAAAATTGCTGAACGTGCTGCAAGTGTTGATGAAGAAGGAGCACACTTCAAAGATGGAGTTGTAACTTATGCAAAGGGAACAATACAAAACTTGAAAGAACTTGCTCAAGCTGATTTGATCGGCATGATTTTGCCTCGTAAATATGGAGGATTAAATGCTCCAATTACTATTTATATGGCTGCGGCTGAAATTATGGCACGAGCCGATGGTGGTTTGACAAATATTTTTGGATTGCAAGATATTGCAGATATGATCAAAAAATATGGAACAGAAGAACAGAAAGCCAAATATATTCCCAAATTTACAACTGGCGAACACACCGGTGCAATGGCTCTAACAGAACCAGATGCTGGTTCAGACTTGCAAGCGTGCAAGCTGCGTGCTTCGCAAGATGAAAATGGTCAGTGGAGATTAAACGGAATGAAACGCTTTATCACCAATGGCAATGGAAATGTTCATCTAGTTTTATCCAGAACTGAGGCTGGCACTAAGGATGGACGTGGTTTAAGTATGCTGGCTTGTTATAATGATGATACTGTTGTTGTGCGACGTATTGAAAACAAGCTTGGAATTCATGGCTCTCCAACATGCGAATTACAATATAATAATACTCCAGCAGAATTAATTGGAAATAGACGTTTTGGATTAATTAAATACACAATTGATTTAATGTTCCGTGCAAGACTTGGTGTTGCAGCACAAGCCTTAGGAATTTCGCAAGCTGCTTATGAAGAAGCATTAAAATATTCAAAAGAGCGTGAGCAATTTGGAAAAACAATTTATGAAATTCCCGCAGTTAAAAACATATTGTTAGATATGCGTGTGCAGTTAGAAACTGGTCGTTCTGTGCTTTATGACACTGCTAAATTAGTTGATCTAAAAGAGAAACTGGAAGGTAAACTTGAAGTACTAAAAGCAGCGGGAGAGTCAACTAAAGAAATTGGTGATAGATTAAAAGAGTTAACTAAAGTAGCTAATCTTTTAACTCCTATTTTAAAATATATAACTACCGAAGCAGCAAATAAAATTACATACGATGCAATTCAAATCCACGGTGGAACTGGATATATGAAAGAATTTCCTGTTGAACGATTTGCTCGCGATGCGCGTATTACAAATATTTACGAGGGAACTTCTCAATTACAAATTGTTGCCGCAATTGGCGGTGTTATAAACGACATCTTAAAGGACGATTTTGATAAAAAAGCTGCTAAAACATATTCGGGTGGATTAGAAAGATTAAACGGTTTCCTAAAAGAGATTCGTGAAATATTTTATGAATCATTAAAATATGTAGTAGATAGAAAAGATAATGTATTTCAAGAAGTTGCTGCAAAAGATTTAGTTGAACTATACAGCTACATTTATACAGGTTATCTTGTTCTTGAAGAAGCTGAAGAACTACCACGTAAAAAGTTTATTGCAAATCGCTATATTGTAACTTCTCTTGCAAATGCAAAGAAAAATGCAGAATCAATTAAAAACGAACTCTTTAGCGACTTGTTGCACGCGGATGAAATTTTGATTTAGATTAATTATCTGTAACCCGAAATTATTTCGGGTTATAGTTATATAACATTTAATCCCGCTTTAAACAATGTTTTCGGGGGCTGTTAACTTCAATTAAATATCAAAGACACGCAGAATTGCGAAATATGACAAGATGTCAACCCAGGCAATTAAAAATGCGATTAGATTACATTTGGATGGAGATTTGGATAGAGACATTGTTAACCTATCTATAAACTAAATTATGATTAGCAACATTTCTCGATCTGTCTTTTTCAATTCTTTCTACTAAATTCATAATTATTTTTTCATGTTCGTTTTTTATTTTGTTAAAAACATAGTTTTGTGGCACAACAACAATGCCTGATTTAGTAACAAAATAATTCTTCCTATCATCCTCTAAATTAAAACCAATAG
>CAZOXS010000092.1:0-5589 GCA_964583785.1 uncultured Victivallales bacterium | reverse complement strand
CCGCAGCTCGTGCGCAGTGAGAACGGTTTTGTAAACAGTCTGATGGTCCCCGAAGGCAATGCCGCCGATGCTTCCATCAAGGATGGATTTGCTTTCGGAGAACTCGGACGGCGTGGCATCAAGGCCGTTCGCGATGAACTGTTTGAAAAGGGACTGGCCTATAACTGCTGCCGCACAATCCTGATACGCAAGCGACGCCAGGATGCACTTGAACGGGCGGCCCGAAACGCCGCTGACATCACGACAAAGACCACACTCACGGCACTGCGCTGTCAAAAACTGGCCAGTGACTGGACGCATAGGGCACCCGCGGCCCGGAGACGCCACGATAACCGCCGGGCAAGCGCGATTCATTCCTGAACTCTGAATGCCGAACCCTGAACACCCCCATCCGAAACCCTTTTCGGATGGAGGGCACTGCATAATGAAACATCGGTGCGAATGGTGCGGGACGGACCCCTTGTACATCGCTTATCACGATGACGAGTGGGGGGTGCCCGTGCACGATGACCGGCGGCTGTTCGAGTTCCTGATCCTGGAAGGGGCGCAGGCGGGCTTGAGCTGGCTGACGATCCTGCGCAAGCGCGAGCGTTACCGTCAGGCGTTCGACTATTTCGACTTCGCGCGTGTCGCGCGTTACGGGGAGGGCGACGTGGCGCGCCTGCTTGGCGATGCCGGCATCGTGCGTAATCGCCTGAAGATCGAATCGGCGATCCGCAACGCCAGGTGCGTGCTCGCCATCCAGGAAAAGGTCGGCTCGCTGGAGGCGTATCTCTGGCGCTATGTCGGCGGGGTCCCCATTCGAAATGCCTGGCCATCGCTGGGGGATGTGCCTGCGAGGACGGAGCTGTCTGATGAAATCAGCAGGGACCTCAAGGCCTCAGGCATGAATTTCGTCGGATCGACGATCTGCTACGCGTTCATGCAGGCGGTCGGGATGGTGAATGACCATGTCATGGGGTGCTTCCGGTTTGAGGCGATAAACACGCACAAATGCGGATAGTGAAATTTATGAGTTTTCAACCGTTTGTGAATTCTGTTAGAAGTCCGTGAGTTTCTTGTGATCGGACGTTCGATCCTGCAAGGCGTAACCAACTGATTTTACAGGCTGGAGTTGCTATGGATGTGGCGCTATTGATGGAAATCCTGATGAAGGTGGTCGGCGGACTGGGGCTTTTCCTGCTGGGCATGAAATACATGTCCGAGGGTATGCAGACCGTGGCGGGGGAAGGGCTGCGCAAATTGATCAGCGCGGTCACCAGTAATCGTTTCATGGCCTGTCTGATGGGCGTCGTGACCACCTGCCTGGTGCAGTCCAGTTCCGTCACGACCGTTATGGTTGTCGGTCTGGTCAACAGCGGCTTCATGACGCTCAAGCAGGCGATCGGCGTGATCATGGGGGCCAACATCGGCACGACGATCACGGGCTGGATCCTGGTGCTCAAGATCGGCAAGTACGGCCTGCCGATGCTGGGGGTGGCGGCCTTGTTCTTCCTGTTCTCGCGCCGGGACCGCCTGCGCTATGCGGCCATGGCGATCATGGGGATCGGCATGATCTTCTTCGGTCTGGAGCTGATGTCGAACGGGTTCAAGCCGTTGAGCAAGATGCCTGCGTTCGTTGAGTGGTTCCATATGTTCCAGGCCGACAGCTACTTCGGCGTGCTCAAGTGTGCGATGATCGGCTGCATCATGACGATGATCGTGCAGTCCTCGTCCGCCACGCTGGGAATCACCATCGGTCTGGCCGAGGCGGGGATGATCCCGTACCCGACGGCGGCGGCGCTGGTGATTGGCGAGAATGTGGGCACGACGATCACGGCCCTGCTGGCCTCGATCGGGGGGACGACCAATGCCCGGCGTGCCGCGTGGTCGCATTCGATCTTCAATCTGACCGGCGTGATCTGGGTGACGGCCATTTTCGGTTTCTATCTTGTCTTTGTGCGCTGGATGCTCGGCGGCATGGACTTTGATTTGATGACGGTTGTCAATGGCGAGCAGACCTTCCCGCATATCCGTACCGGCATCGCCGCCACACATACGTTCTTTAATGTGATCAATACGGCGCTTTTCCTGCCGCTGTTTCCGCTGCTGGCGAAGATCGTCACGATCCTGATTCCCGAGGCCAAGGAGAAGGAGACACCTCACCTGACGTATCTGAACGTGCGCATGCTGGATGCGCCGGTGATGGCGATCCAACAGTCGAAGGCCGAGATCGGTCGCATGGCCGATGCGGTGGAGGCGATGAGCGGCTGGCTGCGCGACGGGCTGTTTGGCGAGCCGGATCCGGTCCGGGACAAGAAGCTGTTCCATCGCGAGGAGATCCTCGATGTGGTGCAGAAGGAGGTCGTCGAATTCCTTTCCAACCTGATTTCGTCGAGTATCCCGCAGAGCGTTACTATCGAATCTCGCCGTCAGTTGCGGATGGCGGACGAGTACGAGTCGATCAGCGACTACATGGCCGGCATCCTCAAGCTGAAGCTGAAGCTGGTCAAGTCGCAGATACCGATCTCCGAGGCTGGAAACCTCGAGTTGCAGCAGTTGCATGACGCCGTTGATGTGTTCCTACAGCATGTGAACGCGGCGGTTCGCGATGACAGTGCCGTCAGCGAGCAGGTGCAGCAAGATCTGCATGCGGAAGGCAAGGGGATCACGCGCCTGGTCAAGGCGGCGCGTGTCAGTCATCTACAGCGTGTGGAGAGCGGCGAAGTCACCCCGCTCAAGAGCCTGGTCTACACCGACATGCTCTCCGGTTACCGCAAGATCAAGGACCACGGGCTGAATATCGTCGAGACGTATGCCGACTAGTCCAATATCAGGAATTGCTTATTCCCACAGCTTGACAGCCGATCCTCTTCAGAGCCTCTCCTATTGCCTGTCCAGTTGCGGAAGCAGGTACTCGAAATACTTGTCAAGCATCTCACCGGGAATATTCGGCGCCAAATGATTGCCTACGGCAATGGTCGCCCCTTTGCAGTCGGCCAGTCGATTAAAGGTTCTGTCGATGTCCTCACGAACTTTGTCCCATTTGCCAAACGTTAGATCACGGCAATCGACAAAACTGCCGACAAGACAATGCGTCTGCCCGAAGTTGTCGACCATATGCCCGAAGTCCATGCAGGGCTCGAATATGAATCCGTCCGCACCGGCTTCTGCAACATCGTGCGCGAACGCCGTAAAGTCTCCGTCGGAACAGAAGAGTACCTTCTTGCCTGCGGCATGAATCGGTTTCCAGAGTTCCGCATACCTGGGGATAATCACGCTTCGATAGATATCCGGATTCATGAAGGCCCCGCTCGTCCACACGAAATCATCGTGCTGAATGACGACTTCGGCAGAGGTCCGTGCCCATGCCTGCATATGGAACAAGGTGCGCTTGAAAAAACTGTCGAACACCTTCTCCATTTTGTCCGGCTCGGCGGCCGCCATGAGCAACATGTCCCAGCCGAAGGATGCAATCGCCCCGGAAACGAGGGTCTTGTAGTACCCGCCGGTGGTCAACTGCTCGGGGAATTTCTCCCTGGCGCGCCGGATCTGGTTCTCATACGCCCTGACCTGCTCTTCAACGCCTGGCAAGCCGTATTCCCCGACAGCGTCGAACGCCCACACTTCCTCTGTTGACTTGAAGGGGCTTGCGGCGGGGGCCGTCTGGTCACTGCCATCTGCCGCGTAGGCGGCATGCCCCATGTCGGTCACGCGTCCGGCCTTGTCCCAATTGACGAGCCCGTCATTCGTGCTCCAGTTGAAATCAAAGGCAAACCGGTCATGGACACAGCGCATCAGCCCGGAGTCGTTCCAGGCGAGACCTGTGCATCGCTCCAGGTAGTCATGGTGATAAACGAGGCTGTATTCGGTATGCCCCCAGCGTGCCGAGGGTTTCAGGCTGATGTTGTCCAAAGCGGTCTGTATGCTCATGTTTTCCTCGTTTCAGTTAATGTTGATTTATATCTACTTGCCCGTCGCGGAGCAGATTGCCGACCGCTTGCAACACCTTGACGCTGGCCTCGGGCGTTATCGGAATACCCCATGTCGTCATTCAGGATCAGGAGAATGTTCGGTTTTCTGTTCGTCGACGGGTTCGAGTTCATGGTCAGTTCCTTTCCTCAAGAGAGCGGATGACGGTGCGCCCAAGCTCAGTCCTTCCTGCGGTCATCATGCCTCTCAAAGGTAGTTCTTGTGGCTGATCCTGCGGAGTTCGTCCGGGTGGATCTTGCTGTCATCGTTCACTACCACATGATAACGGCGTTTGCGCTGGGGACTATCGTCAAGGTCCGCGCAGTTGGTGCTCACGGGACGGGTCGTGGTGATCAACCAGTTGAGCAGATCTGCCTGTAGCTCCCGGATTTTCACCTGATGCGCATCATCAAAGTACAGATTGCGCATCTCCCACGGGTCGTCGTTGAGATTGTATAGCTCGCCGAAACCATCGGGATACTCCTCGCGGAACATTTCGGGCGGATAGTAGACCAAACGCCAGTCGCCCTTCCGCACGGACTTGCTCCACGCGAACTCGGTAACAGCCACATCCCTGACGGCGCCGGTTTCGCCCCGCAGGAGAGACCCGATATCCCTGCCGTCACCCGTCTCCATGACGGGTAAGTCGCACAGGGCGCACAAGGTGCTCGACACATCAACCGTCTCAACCAGTTCAGGCGCCACATGGCCCGCCTTGAAGCAGCCCGGCCAACGCCAGATCAACGGGATGCGGGTGATCGCGTCATGGCAGATGCCCGGCGCTTTCTCCATGATGCCGTGCTCCGCCGCGTAGTCGCCGTGGTCCGCCGAATAGACCACGATCGTGTCATCCCCCAGTCCGTTCGCATCGATGAAGTCGAGCAGTTCGCCCACGGCATGGTCCACGTGGCTGATGTTGCCCAGATAACCATGCAGTTTGCGGAGCCGTCCGGCCTCGAAGGTCCCGGGCTCCAGCAGCGGCCAATTCCCGTTCTTCCAATGTGCGACCTGCTTCACCAGGTGCGGGGCACGGTGAGGCCCCTCGGAATCGGCGTTGGGAGGCAGCGTCAGCTTCGCTTCATCATACAGGTCCCAGAATTCCTGCGCCGGCGTGTAGCACTGGTGCGGCTTTGGAAAGCTGACGTGCAGCAGGAACGGAACACCGTCCTCGCGCGCCGCCTGCATGAATCCCGCCGCCTGCGTCACGCTCCAGCCTTCCTGGCTCTCCCGGTAGCCGACCTTGCTCGGGCGCCCGTCGCACGTCTGCCTCCCGCGACGCCCGAACTCCTGCCAGGCACCATGATCTTCCAGGTTCTCCAGTCCTTGTTCACGCAGGAAACGATCGTACGGCTGACAGCGTCCGCCGATACTGGACCCATTGGTCTCCAGAAACACGTCACAGTCGTCCTCAACCCAGTATTCCGGGCAATGAATCTTGCCGATGGCTCCGGTTCGGTAGCCGTTCCGGCGGAAATGCCCGAACAACGTCGGCAACCCGTTCGGATTCGGACCGGATAACCCATAGTACCCGTGATTGTGGGCGTATTGGCCCGAGATGAAGCACATGCGGCTCGGGGTGCAGATCGGATTCTGGCAGGTGGCATTGTCAAACCGCACACCCTCGGCGGCGAGGCGGTC
>CAZOXS010000091.1:0-3059 GCA_964583785.1 uncultured Victivallales bacterium | reverse complement strand
CCATACTTGAATACAGCCTCGGATAAACGCCGAAAACACCCTCGCCATCCGTCCGAAATGGTCGTTGGTTCCGAAAATATTGCCTGAACTCTGAACCCCTGAACACTGCACACTTACAACGCTTGGAATTGGCGAAACACTATATTTTCGACTCATTTACTCAAACAATTGCCGATTAAGGAGCTAATCGTAATCCTCTGCCGGGATATGGATTAAGATCAGGATTACGATTAGGATGGGGCTGGGGATGGGGATTTCCCTTGAGTTACGGCCTGTCTGTGTATAGGCTAGTCGCATCGTTTTGCAGATTCAGATAGAAACGACAGGAGTTGTGGATTTATGTTCGAAGGTGTATATACGGCTATTGTAACCCCTTTCAATCGAGATGGTTCCGTAGATTACGGTCGCCTCAAGGCCCTGGTGGAGCGGCAGGCGGAAGCCGGGGTTGACGGGATCGTGCCGGTCGGCACGACGGGGGAGAGTCCCACGTTGACTTGTGATGAGCACAGCCGGGTGATCGATTGTGTGATCGAGGCCTGCGGCGGCGGTGGATGTGACGGATGCGGCAGTTGCAGTTGCGGGCGCATGAAGGTCATCGCAGGTACAGGCGCGAATTCGACCGCCGAGGCGATCGAGTTGACGCAGCGGGCCAAGGACGCTGGCGCGGACGGCACGCTGCAAGTCACGCCCTATTACAATAAGCCGAGCCAGGAAGGGCTTTATCGTCATTTCGCGACCGTGGCCGACCTTGGTTTGCCCGTGGTGCTCTATAATGTGCCCGGGCGGACATCCCGTGAAATATCTGTCGAGACGATCGCGCGGCTGTCGGCACATCCGTCCATTGTGGCCGTCAAAGAAGCTGGCGGCAGCGTCGACCGGGTAAGCCAGATTCTGGATGCGTGCGACATTGCGGTGCTGTCGGGCGATGACGCCCTGACGCTGCCGATGATGGTGGTAGGGGCCTGCGGTGTGATAAGCGTTGCCTCGAACGTGATTCCCAAGGTTATGGCCGAGATGGTGCATGCGGTGCTGGATGGACGCTGGGAGGATGCCCGCGGCATGCATCGCCTCTATTACCGTCTATTCACGAGCCTTTTCCTGGATACCAATCCGGTGCCGGTCAAGACCGCACTGGGGATGCTGGGCCTGTGCGAGCCGGTCCTTCGGCTGCCGCTGTGCGAGATGGATGAGAAGCTGGCCGCGCAATTGAAGGCGACGCTGGAAGGAACCGGGATCCTGTAGGGGGGATGTGATGACCAAGATTGTGATAGCGGGCGCGGCGGGGCGCATGGGGCAGGCCCTGATCCGTTGTGCGATGGCGATGCCGGATATCGAGCTGGCCGGGTTGACGGAACGGCCGGGGCACGAATGGCTGGGGCGCGATGCTGGCGAGATTATCGGCAGCGAGAGCCGTACCGGGGTGGCGTTGACAGCCGAACTCGAACCCCTGTTGGCGCAGGCGGATGTGCTGATTGATTTCACTTACCACAGTGCCGTACCTCAGAATACGCAGCTTGCCGCGAGGCTCAAGCGGGCGGTGGTAATCGGCACGACCGGGCTCACGACCGAAGAGAGCATGGTGGTCGACAAGGTCGCCGACCAAGTGCCTGTTGTCTGGGCACCGAACATGAGTGTGGGTGTGAACCTGTTGTTCGCGATGACCAAGCGCGCGGCCGCCGTCCTGGGGGCGGGCTACGAGGTTCGCATTGATGAGACCCACCACATCCACAAGCTCGACGCGCCGAGCGGAACCGCACTGCGCCTCGGCGAGAAAGCGGCCGATGGTGCCGGCGTGCGTTTCGAGGATGTCTACCTGCATGACGAAGGCGGCGTGATGGACTCTTATCCGGCGGGCCGGGTCGTGATTCGCTCGCATCGCGAGGGTGAGGTCTTCGGTGACCACACTGTGGTGTTCGACGGGGCGGCGGAGCGGGTGGAATTCACGCACCATGCCAAGAGTCGCGATGCGTTGGCACTGGGTGCGCTGCATGCCGCCAAGTGGGTCTGTTCGCAGCGTCCGCGGCTTTACGATATGCAGGATGTGCTGGGGCTGCGTGACGTATGAAATGGACCGCGCCCAGGATCAAGGCCTGCAAGGGCGTCGAGAAGATCGCCTGCCTGACGGCGGGCGATTACGCCACCGCCCGCTTGCTCGATGAGGCGGGGTTGCCTCTTATCCTGGTCGGCGATTCCCTGGCCAACACGTTGCTTGGTTATGAGACCACGCTGCCGGTCACCATGGAGCAGATGCTGCATCATACGGCAGCCGTGGCGCGCGGTGTGCGGCAGGCCCTGGTCGTGGCGGACATGCCGTTCATGTCGTATCAGGTATCGGACGAGCAGGCGCTGGCCAATGCCGGGCGTTTCCTCAAGGAAGCCGGAGCGGACGCCGTCAAGCTCGAGGGCGGTCGACTGCGAGAGGCTTGTATCCGCCGTCTGGTTGGGAACGGGATCCCGGTGATGGGGCACATCGGACTGACGCCGCAGAGCGTCCGTGCGTTGGGGGGCTACAAGGTTCAGGGCCGCTTGCCAGCTGAGGCCGAGGCGTTGGTGGCGGATGCAGAGGCGCTGGAGGCGGCCGGCGTCTTTGCCATCGTGCTCGAATGCGTGCCGCGCGAGCTTGCCGCCCGCATCACGGCGGCGGTCTCGGTGCCGACGATCGGCATCGGTGCCGGGGTGGCCTGCGACGGGCAGGTGTTGGTGACCTCGGACATGCTTGGAATCGACTCGGCGGTGTCGCCGTCGTTCGTCAAGCGCTACGCGCAGCTCGGTGAGGCGATGAAGGCGGCATTCAGTGCCTATCGCGATGATGTTATGGCTGGTCAATTTCCAGAGCCGACCGGTCATTCCGGTTCCAATGGGTAAAATTGCGCGATTAAGGCGAAAGATAATGGTGTTTATGCCAATCCCTAATCTTTCGAGGCACTTGCAGAACCCCTCGTGGTTTCCGCTTGAAGCCGGAAACCACGAGGGGTTCTGCAAGGGAAAATGGCGGATGCTGCGCACGTGAGGGGTTTTGGACAGCCTGATGGTCTGGAATCACCATTTTTGAGCAGGCT
>CAZOXS010000090.1:0-4779 GCA_964583785.1 uncultured Victivallales bacterium | reverse complement strand
GGCGTAGCCTGCTCAAAAATGGTGATTCCAGCCCATCAGGCTGTCCAAAACCCCTCACGTGCGCAGCATCCGCCATTTTCCCTTGCAGAACCCCTCGTGGTTTCCGGCTTCAAGCGGAAACCACGAGGGGTTCTGCAAGTGACTCATGTAAAATGGATTATCGAATATCTGCGCATTGATGTAATACGCCGGATGGCGAGACCGGCCCCTTCCACCCAATCGTTGGGCGTTGCGTTTTTCGACTTTCCAGATTTCAGCTTTTTAAAGGGCTTCAGTCTGCAGTCTGCGGTCTTCAGTCTGTATGGCGGTTTTCTGCTGTTCAAATCGCCACGATCAGCTATATTATCGGATTTTCGACAGTTAACCATGCACAGGGGTTTGGTATGGAATTTGATTTTGACCGGTTGACGCTGGTGGACGCACGGCGGCTTCTCGAAAGCGGGGCCTGCACCTCGGTGGAGATGACCGCCGCCCTGGCCGCGCGGATCCGCGCACGTGATCCGGAGATTCGCGCCTATCTGACCGTGGACGAGGGCATGGCCCTGCGCCAGGCCGAGGCGGCCGACGCCGCCCGCGCAGCGGGACAGACGGGGCCGCTGTTGGGCATCCCACTGGGGATCAAGGACCTGCTCAACGTGGAAGGCCAGCCCTGCACCTGTTCCGCGCACATGCTCGAGGGCTACGTCTCGCCCTACGACGCGACGGCAATCGCGCGCCTGCGGGCGGCCGGGGCGGTGTTCCTCGGTCGCACGAACATGGACGAATTCGCGATGGGCTCCTCCACGGAGAATTCCGCCTTCCAGGTCACGCGCAACCCGGTCGACACCACGCGCGTACCGGGCGGATCGAGCGGCGGATCGGCGGCGGCACTGGCCGCCGGCGAGGCCATCGCGACCCTCGGAACCGACACGGGAGGCTCGATCCGCCAGCCGGCGGCCTTCTGCGGCTGCGTGGGGCTCAAGCCGACCTACGGGCGGATCTCGCGCTACGGGCTGACCGCCTTCGCCTCGTCCCTCGACCAGATCGGGCCGATGACCAAGACCGTCGAGGATGCCGCTATCCTGCTGGGCGTGATGTCAGGCATCGACCCGATGGACTCGACCACACTGGATGTGCCAGTGCCGGATTACACAGCCGCGCTGGGCACCGACCTCAAGGGCGTACGCCTGGGACTACCGAAGGAATACTTTATCGACGGCATGGATGCCGAAGTGCGCGCCTCGATCGAGGCGGCGGTGGAAACCTGCCGCGCGCTGGGGGCGGAGATCGTCGAGGTCTCGCTGCCGCATACGCAATACGCTATCGCCGTCTACTACATCATCGCCACCGCCGAGGCCTCGGCCAATCTGGCGCGGTTCGACGGCGTACGCTACGGGCACCGCGCGGAAGGCGTGACCGATCCGATCGACATGTACGGCAAGACGCGTGCCCAGGGGTTCGGCCCGGAGGTCAAGCGCCGTATCATTCTCGGCACCTACGTCCTGAGCAGCGGCTACTACGACGCCTACTACCTCAAGGCGCAGAAGGTGCGCACGCTGATCCGGCGCGATTTCGAGGAGGCTTTCAAGGTGTGCGACGCGCTGCTGGCGCCAGCCACGCCGACCCCCGCCTTCCGCGTGGGCGAGAACACGGACGACCCGCTGAAGATGTACCTGAGCGATGTGTTCACGGCCACGGCCAACCTCGCGGGTATCTGCGCGCTGGCCGTGCCGGCACGGCCGACCCCGGAGGGGTTGCCGGTGGGGCTGCAGATCCTGGGCCCGGCCTTCGGCGAGGAGCGGGTATTGCATATCGGCCATGCGTTCGAGACCAAGCTGGGGGCATCATGACATACGCAACGACAATCGGTTTAGAAGTCCATGTCCAACTCAAGACGCAGTCCAAGATGTTCTGTGCCTGCCCGACGGGCTACGGTGCCGCGCCGAACTCGCTGGTCTGCCCGGTTTGCCTCGGCTATCCGGGGGCGATGCCGGTGATGAATGCCGAGGCGATCCGGCTGACGGTCATGACCGGCCTGATGATCGGTTCGCATATCAGCGAATACAGCAAGTTCGACCGCAAGAGCTATTTCTATCCGGATATGCCCAAGAACTACCAGATCTCGCAGTACGACAAGCCGCTGTGCGAGGGCGGCGGTGTCGTGATCGAGCTGGACGGCGTGGAAAAAACCATCGGGATCACGCGTATCCACCTCGAGGAGGATGTCGGCAAGAGCACGCACCTGGCACGCTCGAGCGGGGTCGACTTCAACCGGGCGGGCCACCCGCTGATGGAGATCGTCACCGAGCCGGACATGACCTCGCCGGCGGAGGCTTACGCCTTCCTACTGGCGCTCAAGCAGATCCTGCTCTATATCGGGGTCAGCGACTGCAACCTCGAGGAGGGCAACATGCGCTGCGACGTGAACGTCAGTCTGCGCCCCGCCGGGCAGGCGACACTCGGCACCAAGGCCGAGCTGAAGAACCTGAACACGTTCAAGGGCGTCCAGGCGGCGCTGCATCACGAGGTCGAGCGGCAGAGCGCGCAGCTTGGACGCGGCGAGCGCATCGTGCAGGAGACGCGCCGCTGGGATCCCGACCAGGGCATCACCACCAGCATGCGCACCAAGGAGGATGCGCACGACTACCGCTATTTCCCCGAACCGGACCTGATGCCGGTGGTGCTCGACCGCGACGCGGTCGAGGCCATCCGCGCGGCGCTACCCGAGATGCCACGCGACCGTCGGCGGCGTTTCGCGCAGCAATACGGCCTGCCGGTTTACGATGCCGGCGTGCTTTCCGCCGACCGCGCGGTGGCCGACTTCTTCGAGGCGGCGGCCGGGGCCTCCGCCAACCCCAAGGCGGTCTCCAACTGGATCATGACCGAAGTGCTGCGGGTACTCACCGAGCGCGGCACCACGCTGGCGGCCCTGCCGTTGACCGCAACCGCGCTGGCGGCGCTGGTCGACCTGGTCGATGTCGGCACGATCAACATGACCGGTGCCAAGACCGTGTTACAGGTTCTTGTTGACAGCGGCGGAGACCCCGCTACGATAGTCCGAGATCGCGGGCTGGCGCAGGTGAGCGACACCGGGGTGATCGAGACGCTGGTGGACAAGGCGATCGCGGCCAACCCGCAGTCGGTCGCGGACTATCGCAACGGCAAGAAGGCCGCGCTGCAGTTCCTGGTCGGACAAGTGATGCGGGAGAGCCGCGGCAAGGCGAATCCACCGATGGTGGCACAGATGCTGGCGGGCAAGCTGGGGGGCTGAAATTGACATCCAACGACGAATATGTGCTGGAAGTGCTGCTTGACAACGGCATGGTGACAACCGAGCAGGCCGAGCAGGCGCGCGAGCAGGTGGGCTTGCGCGAAGGCACGGTCGTCGACCTTCTGCTGGAAGACGGGGTCGTTACCGAGGACGACGTCCTCGGTTTGCTGGCGGGGCTTTTCGGTATGGAGTTCGTCTCGCTCGGGGATCAGGATATCCCATCGGATGTCCGCGACATGATCAAACAGGAGACGGCCCGCCGCTACCGCGTGGTTCCCGTCTACAAGACCGACGACGGGTTGATGGTCGCCATGAGCGACCCGATGATGTTCGACACGCTCGACTCCCTGCGCTACCTGCTTAAGATCAATGTCGACGGGGTGGTGGCACGGCGCGCGGAGGTGCAGGCGCTGCTGGAACGCTACTATCCGGCGGAAACCGATGTCGAGGGCATGCTCGACCAGATCACCGACGGCACCGTGGATGTCGAGACGGTGCAAGATCACCTGATCGACACCGACAGTTCCACCGATTCCGATGCCCCGATCATCAAGCTGGTGAGCCTGATCATTCTGGAGGCCTATCGCAGCCGCGCCTCGGATATCCATCTCGAACCGCTGGAGAAGCGTTTCCGCGTACGCTACCGGATCGACGGTGTGCTGCACGAGGTCGACGGGCCGCCCAAGCGGCTGCAATCGGCGATCGTGTCGCGCGTGAAGATCATGGCCGGCATGAAGATCGCGGAAAAGCGCGTCCCGCAGGACGGCCGTATCCAGGTCAATATCCTGGGGCGCGAGCTGGACTTGCGTGTCTCGACGGTACCGGCCAACAACGGCGAGAGCATCGTCATGCGTATCCTCGATAAGCAGAACCTCGCGCTCGGATTGCCGAAACTGGGCTTCTTCTCCGACGACCAGCAATTGTTCGAGCGGCTGATCGGCTTGCCGGACGGCATTCTGCTGGTGACCGGGCCGACGGGCTCCGGCAAGACCACCACGCTCTATGCCTGCTTGAACCACATCAACCGTCCCGACCGCAAGATCATCACCGTAGAGGATCCGGTCGAGTACCAGATGTCCGGCATCAACCAGGTGCAGGTGAGCGAGCAGATCGGCATGACCTTCTCGTTGGCGCTGCGCTCGATCCTGCGCCAGGCGCCCAATATCGTGATGATCGGCGAGATCCGCGATAAGGAGACCGCCAACATCGCCACCGAGGCGGCCCTGACCGGTCATCTGGTCTTCAGTACGCTGCATACCAACGACGCCCCCAGTGCCGTCACCCGTCTGCTGGATATCGGCGTCAAACCGTTTTTGGTGGCCTCGGCCGTGCGGGCGGTCATCGCGCAGCGCCTGGTGCGTTGTATCTGCGAGCATTGCCACGAGGAATACGAACCGCCACCGGACATCATCGCCTCGCTGGGCACGGGCGGTCAGTCCCTGCAGGGACGCATGCTGGTGCGGGGCCACGGCTGCAACCAGTGCGGGCTCAGCGGCTATTCCGGTCGAAAGGGCCTTTTCGAGATCTTT
>CAZOXS010000089.1:0-15411 GCA_964583785.1 uncultured Victivallales bacterium | reverse complement strand
GTGGATATCGGCGGCGGCACGACCGAGGTGGCTCTGATTTCACTGGCGGGAATTGTCTTCAGTCGCACCGTGAGGGTCGGTGGCGACGAAATGGACGAGTGTATCGTCCAGTACATGAAACGGGTTTATAATTTGATGATAGGGGAACGAACGGCCGAAGAGATCAAGATGACCATGGGGTCGGCTTATCCGACTGGCGAGGATACGAGCTGTGAGGTGAAGGGGCGGGATCTGGTGGCGGGGCTTCCAAAAACGCTGACGATCACGTCTGAAGAAATACGCGAGGCATTGCAGGAACCGGTGTCGTCGATTATCGACGCCGTGCGTGTGACGCTTGAGCGCTGTCCGCCGGAGCTTTCTGCCGATCTCGTTGATCGTGGCATGGTGCTTGCAGGAGGTGGTGCGCTGCTGCGCGGGATTGACAAGCTGATTGCCGAACAGACCGGTTTGCCTGTGCATGTTGCCGACGACCCGCTCAGTGCAGTGGCCGAAGGTACCGGCGTGGTGCTGAACGAGCTGAATTTCCTGCGGCGTACCGTCGGTTGACAGCTGGTCTGGCTTCTGCCTTTTTTCTCCCCTATCTGTTCCGCATCGCGGAAGGTTACGCATGGCTTGTGACGCCATGCACTGCCGCCTGCTTAGGGATTAGGGTTTGTGAGAGAAAGACGTCTACTATTCTGGGTGATTGTGCTGGCGGTTGTGGTTCTGCTGAACCTGCCGCCACCGGCTGTGTTGCGTTCGTCCGCAGAAGTTCGCGACGGCATCGAGCCGTTCCAGAATACCCTGTCTCTCGTGGTGGCGCGTACGCGACGCCTGTTTTCCGGGATCGGCCGTACGGGGCGGATCATCGAGGAGAAAAAAGCACTTGAGATCAAGGTTGCCGAACTTGAACACCGCCTGCGGCGTCTCGAGCATTTCGAAAGTGAGAACGAGACCCTGCGCCGGCAACTCGGATTCTCGATCCTTTCCCCCCGCAAACTCCTGCTTTGCGAAGTCATCGCGCGAGGGGATATGAGCGGCTGGTGGCAAACGGTGCGTCTGAATAAGGGGCTCTCGTCGGGGGTTTCGTCGGGTATGGCGGTCATGACGGCCGATGGCCTGATCGGCAGAACAATCGAGGTCTCGGAGCGGACCAGCGACGTCCTGCTTATTACCGATCCGAACTGCAAAGTCGCTTGCCGTACGGCACGCAATGGTGCCTTCGGGATCATGCGGGGGGTCGGGGTGCGTTTGAGTGGGCGGGCTGCGATGGAAATGCTGACTTCCGCCCGTCCCGCCGAGATGAACTACATTTCGACCGCGCATGATATCCGGGAGGGCGATGTGGTGCTGACCTCCGGCCTGGGCGGCGTGTTCCCGGAAGGACTACCCGTCGGGCGTGTCGGGCAGGTGCGGATGCACGCCTCGGGTCTCTACCGCCAGGCGGACGTGATTCCCGCCGCCAGGATGGATTCCTTTCGCTATGCATTTGTCGTAATGGAGCAGGAACAATGATATTCTGGATGCTCATGAGTCTGGTTCTGCTGACGGCAACCCTGTTGCAGGCGCATCTGCCACGCATTGCCTTCCTAGGCGGGGCTCGTTGGCCGGTATTGTGCTGCGTGGTTCTCTATTACGCGCTGAACCACCGGCGTACGGCCGGACTGGTGGCCGGGCTGGTGGCCGGGCTGCTGATGGACATGCTGAGTCTTGTGCCGGCAGGCTTTTCCGTTCTGCTGTTCTGCGCCATGGCGATGGTTGCCGGGCGCTACCGTCGCCTGGTCTTGACCGAGGCGGCGGTGACGGCCGCTTTCTTCGGCGGGCTTTCCAGCCTGCTTTATGCCGGCTTGCTTTACGGAGTATTGGCTCAGGGCGGTCTCCAAGGGACCCCCCCCGTGTTGGCGTTGGCTAGGCTTGTCGGCGGGGCGCTGACGGGTGGATTGGCGGCCCCGGTTGTGTTCCTGATGCTGTCGCGGCTTCACTGGGCCTTGGACCTCGACGACAAGGAGGAGCAGAGCCGTGTCAACGCGTGAACGTGCCGAAAGTGTCCGCTTCCGTATTCGCCTCCTGCTGGTGGCGATGCTGTTGGCATTCGGTTTCCTGGCGGTCCATCTCTGGCAGGTTCAGGTGCTGCGTGCCTCTGAGTTCAGCAGCAGCCTGGACCGGCAGAGTATCCGGCGTGTCCGCCTGCCAGGTATCCGCGGACGAATCTTTGATCGTAATGGAACGTGCCTTGCAGACAACCGACCACAATATTGCCTGGCGATCTATACCGAGGAACTGCGGCAGCGGGGAAGGTGGTCGCGCACGGTTGACAAGGTGGACGAGGTGATTGACGAGATGGCTCTGGTGCTGGGAATCCCGCGGCAGGTTACGCGCGAGGATATCCAGATGCACGTCCAGCGGCGGCTGCCGCTGCCGTTCCTGGTATGGCGGGGGCTTGATGAGCGCGCGCTGGCGCGCTGGGCTGAGAATGATCGTGTGTTTGTCGGCGTGGATATCTACGTCGAGCCCGAGCGCGTCTATCCGTTGGGGCTGAGCGCCGCGCATGTCATCGGCTATGTCGGGCGCGCGGATGCCGTGAACACAGAGGATAACCCTTATCACTACTACCTGCCGGAAATGGAAGGCAAAGGGGGTGTCGAGAAAACAGCGGACAAACGGTTGCGGGGGCGGGCAGGCGGGCGGTTGATCCGGGTGGATGCGTCCGGATTCAAATACGAGGAGAAGGGCGAACGCGAACCGGTGCCAGGGGAAGATGTGATCCTGACGCTCGATATGGATATCCAGGCCATGGCTGAGACGGTGTTGATCAATAAACCGGGCGCGGTCGTGGTGATGGATCCGCGCAATGGCGATGTGCTGGCACTCGCGAGTGCGCCCGCTTTCGACGTCAGTGCCCTCGGCTCGCAAACGGCCTGGCAGGCCGTGTTGGATGATCCGGGCCGTCCATTGATCAACCGCGCGATTGCCGGGCAGTATCCGCCGGGAAGTGTTTTCAAGCCCTTAGTGGCGCTGACGGCACTGGTCAGCGGCAGGGTGACGCCTGCGACGGAAGTCTCCTGCCCGGGGTACATCACGGTCGGAAATAAGCCGTTTCGCTGCTGGTCGCGTCGCGGTCATGGCACCCTTGCCATGCGCAAGGCGCTCGAGCAATCCTGCAATCCGTATTTTATCGATATTGCCCTGCGGACGGAATACAAGCGGATCTACCACATGGCCGCCTCGATAGGATTCGGCCTGCCGACCGGGATCGAACTGGATGGCGAGGCCCCTGGCTTGCTGCCCGATGATGAATGGAAGCGGCGGGAACGGCGCGATGCCTGGCGTCCGGGCGATACGGCCAATGTTGCCATCGGTCAGGGCGCGTTGCTGGTGACCCCGCTACAGATGGTGATGTTCACCAGCGCACTGGCCAATGGCGGTACGATCTACCGGCCACGGCTGCTGCGGGGCAAAGGGGGCACAGACGGTGATTTCGTCAAGCGCATGGCTTGGACACCCGCGCAGCTCGCCGTCGTCCGTGGCGGCATGCATGACGTCGTGCATGCAGAGCAAGGCACCGGAAAACGCGTCCGACTTGACGGTGTCGAAATGGCCGCCAAGACCGGTACGGCCCAGTACGGCAACGGTCTCAAGCATGCCTGGGTGATCCTCTACGCCCCGTACGAAGCCCCGCGTTATGCGGTGGTGATGATGATGGAAAACGCGGTTTCAGGTGGTATCACGGTAGCCCCGAAACTGCGTGAGCTGATGCAGATGCTGCTGGTGCGCGATGGAACCCTGGTGGCACCGCCGTCGATTCCGGCGGAAATGGATCTGGATGTGATCGAAGGGGAGGCGGATGCGTGATAAAGCCATAGCTACAGCCTTCAAGCAACTGCGCAAGTCGAACTGGCTGCTCAACGGCGTTGTCGGCATGCTGCTGCTGCTCGGTGTGCTGTTTGTGTACAGCGCCTGCTATGTTGGCGACGAGACCGAGATTCGACCGCTGTACCTGCGGCAGTTGCTGTGGATTGCCGTCGGCCTGGTCTGCTACATCGGGTTTGCACTTACAGACTATCGACATCTGAAGAGGTTTGAATGGGGTATCTATGGCGGTTGCCTCTGCTTGCTGATTGTCGTGCTGTTCTGCGGGCGGACCATCTACGGGGCAAAACGCTGGTTGATGCTGTTCGGTGAACTTGGAATCCAACCCTCTGAGCTGGCGAAGCTGGGAACAATCGTGCTCCTTGCCGGACGCCTCAGCGAGCCGGCAAGACAGTTGCATCGTCCTGTTGAGCTGCTCCAGGTGTTGGCGCTGGTTGCGCTTCCGGCAGGCCTGATCATGCTACAGCCGGATCTGGGGACCGCGATGGTTTTCCTGCCGACGGCCATGGTCCTGATGTTTGTGGCCGGTGTGCCGTTGCGGTATGTCGGTGGCCTGGTCGGCATTGGCGCGGCTCTGGTCGGTTTCGTGCTGGCGGCACTGTTCCTGCCGGCGGTCCTGGGGGCTGGTGAAGCGACTCAGGAACGCATCGCCTCGCTTTCGGGATTGAGCGATTACCAGCGCGGCCGAATCGAGGTCTTTTTCTATCCCGAAAAGGATCCGCTCGGTGCCGGCTGGAATAAACGGCAGTCCGAGATTGCCGTGGGATCGGGAGGATTGAAGGGGAAAGGGTATTTGCGGGGAACCCAGAATATTCTCGGGTTCCTGCCGCGGTCGGTGGCTCCGACGGATTTCATATTTTCCGTGGTTGCCGAAGAGAAGGGGTTTGTCGGGTCAGTGACGGTACTGGTGCTTTTCGGTTTGCTGATCGGGTGCGGCGTATGGGCAGGATTGCTTACGCTCGACCCGCTGGCCAGATTGCTTTGTGCCGGGATTGCTTCCCTGATCTTCTTTCATGTGTTTATCAATGTCGCAATGACCATCGGGCTGATGCCGATCACCGGCCTGCCGTTGCCATTGCTGAGCTACGGGGGCTCGTTCATGATCGTGATGATGTCAGCGCTTGGCATCATCCAGAGTGTCTATATCCGCAGTGATCGGCGCGAAACGTACCGATAGACGGATGTGTTTGTAAATGAGGGGGGAATAGTTATGTTTGGGTTCGGAAAGAAGCTAACGCGGAGCAAGAGTGAAATTGTCATCAATGCGGAGTATCTGGAAACCCGCGTGGCGGTGCTGGACAACGGGGTGCTGGACGAATTCCACGTCGAGCATCCGACCGAGCAGCGCATTGTCGGTAGTGTTTTCAAAGGGCGGATCCAGAACCTGGAGAACGAGCTACAGGCGGCATTCGTCGATATCGGCCTGCCTAAGAATGCGTTCCTCCATTACTGGGACATGATTCCGGACGATGCCGCCAGGTTGGCGGCCGAGGAAGGCGGCGGCGGCCCGCGCGGCCAGAGCGTTCGCAATATGCCGCGCCGCAAGCGGTTCTCGAACGAGGAGATCGCCAAGCGTTTTCCTCCGGGATCCGAGATTGTCGTGCAAGTGACCAAGGCCGCGATCGGCACCAAGGGCCCGCGTGTTACCGCCAGCCTCAGCATTCCCGGACGCTATCTCGTGCTGATGCCGGGATCCTCGATGACGGGGGTATCACGCAAGATCGCCGACGCCAAGGAGCGCACGCGACTGAAGAAGATCCTTGAGCGGCTGCCGTTGCCGACTGGCTGCGGGCTGATTGTGCGTACGGTGGCGGCGGATGCCAACAAGCGCAGTTTCGTGCGTGACCTGCGCGGCTTGTCGGTGTCATGGCAGGAACTGCAGAAGGGTATGGTAGAAAAGGCTGCCCCCTGCTGTCTCTATCAGGAACCCGACCTGGTGGAACGCGTGGTGCGCGATAGTCTGACCGACGAGATCGACCGCATCATTGTCGACAACCGTGAGAAATACGAGCGTCTCAAGATTGTGGCGTCCGAGATCTCGCGCCGGGCCAAGGCGAAGATCCAGCTCTACGAGGGGGATATGCCGCTACTTGAACACTATGACGTTGAACGGCAGGTCGAACAGGCGTTCCGCCGTCAGGTCCCCCTGAAATCAGGCGGATGCCTGGTGATTGACGAAACCGAGGCGATGATCGCGATTGACGTCAACACGGGACGTCACAAAGGGAAGGGCAGCCAGGAGGACGCCATTCTCGAGGTCAATCTCGAGGCGGTGGACGAGGTCGCACGCCAGCTGCGCCTGCGCAATATCGGCGGCTTGGTGGTGATCGACTTGATCGACATGAAATCGCGCAAGCATCAAAACACAGTCTACAGGGCCATGAAAACCGCACTGAAGAAGGATCGCGCCCGCACAAACGTCCTGGCCATCTCGGAGCTGGGACTGATGGAAATGACCCGTCAGCGCGTGGCCGAAAGCCTGCTATCCTCCACCGTGATTGATTGCCCGTATTGCCACGGTCGCGGTAGTGTACGTTCGCCGCTTGGTGTCAGTGTGGAGATCCAGCGCCAGCTCGCCGCCGTGCTGCGGCGCTATCGCGGCCGTAACGAGATCCCGAACCTCCAGGTGGTTGTGCATCCCACCGTGCTGGACCGCCTGCGCCGCGAGGACGAAGCCTTCCTGGTCGAACTGGAGAAACGTTTCAATGGCCGGCTGGTGTTCCGCTCCGATCCCTCCCGCCATGTCGAATTCTTCGCCATTCTGAATGCCGGTGACGGCAGTGTGCTCTATTCGCGCAAGGAGGAGTAGGGCCGGATTGCCCGGCTTTGCGGTTGTCAATCGCGACGACAGCCGCTAGAGTGCCTGAGAGACCCCAAAAAACAGGAATATCCGATGATTAATAAGCATGGCCAAAGCGCGTTCGCTTTCATGGTTGCTGCCGCCCTGGTGGCCACTGTCACTCCGGCGTTCCCACAGGGACTGGCTGGTCTGGATTCGTTCGCGGCACCGGATGCGAATACCCCGATCGAGGTGGAAGCGCAAGGCCCGATCGACTACGACAAGACCAGTGGACGGATTACCGCCACAGAAAATGTGGTCATCACCTGTGGCAAGGACGTGCTGCGGGCGGACCGGGTGCTGGTGGATATCAACAGTGGCGATGCCTATGCCCTTGGCAATGTGCATCTCATGCGCGGTGCTCAGGATATAAAGGCAGCCAAGCTGCATTACAATTTCCGGACGCGGGTGTCGAGCCTTGATGCGCCGACGGTCGAGGCGGAGCCATTCCGCATCCTGGCCGACAAGGTCGATCGGGCGGCCGATAACACCTATCTGCTGCGTAATGCCAAGGTTACAACCTGCATCTACAAGCATCCCCACAGTCACTACCATGTCCGGGCAAAGACCATCAAGGTGGTGCCGGGCGAGAGCATGACGGCCAAGGGCGCGGTCTGGTATTTTGGACGGGTACCCTGTTTCTACCTGCCATACTGGCATCAGAGTCTCGATGAGGAATCGGGCTTCCGCTTTTATCCGGGGTATCGCAGCCAATGGGGAACCTACCTGCTGTCCTCCTATCGGCAGCGGTTCTCCCCGCACCTTCAGGCGGAACACCGCCTGGACTACCGTACCGAACGCGGCTTTGCCGTCGGTGAGGATCTAAAATGGAAGGCGGAGCACGGATTCGGCGATCTCGCGCTCTACTACCTGGATGATGACAAACCGATGCCGGACGATAGCCCCCTGGATGCCTACCCGATCGAGAGTGAACGCTACCGCCTGCGGCTGCGCCATACGCAGGGGTTCGGCGAACGGACCCAGATGCTGCTGCAATTGGAGTACGTCAGCGATCCGGAGGTGCGCCGCGACTTCTTTGATCGCGAATACAGACGTGCACGCCAGCCGGAAAACTACGTGACGCTGGCCCACCGGCGCGAGGGGTTCACCGTGACCGCACTGGCCAACATGCGGCTCAATGACTTCTACGGCAATGTCAACCGCCTGCCGGAAGTTTCGCTGGACGTGTTCCGGCGACAGCTTGCCAGCAGTTCGGTCTATTATGAGAGCGAAACGTCGGTAGCGGGGCTTGAACGCGTCTGGCCGGAGGATTCCGGCGATGAGGATTATTCCGCCTTCCGCCTGGATACCTCGCATTTGCTCTATCAGCCTCGGCAACTGGACGGCTGGCTCAATGTCATCCCGCGTGTCGGCTACCGCGCGACGTACTATACCGAGGCGCCCGCATATGTGGATACCGAGACGGTAACCACCGAGTCTGTTACTACCGCTGGCGTAACGAATATGGTGACGACAACCAATATAGTGACATCACAGGTGGCGGGCGATGCCGTGCTGCGTCACGTCTTCGAGCTCGGTTCGGAGGTCTCCTACAAGGCGTTCAATACGTTCGTGCCGGCAGCCGATGGGCAGCCCCCATGGCGGCATGTCGTGGAGCCCTATGCCAATTACTCCATTCGATTTGAACCCAACGTCCTGCCGGACGAACTCTACCAGTTTGACAGTGTCGATACGCTCGATGAAGTACATCAGCTTACGCTGGGCGTCCGCAACAAGCTGCAGACCAAGCGCGACGGCCTAGCGGTCGACGCGGCAGATGTCAACCTGTTCACGACCCTCAAGTTGAATACCGAGGATGACGAACCGATGCTCGATCTGATCAACCTGGACTCGGAATTCCGTCCCGCCCCATGGATGCTGCTGGAGGTCGATGGTTCATACAGTCTGGAGAATTCTGTCCTCGCCCGTTTGAATTCACGTTTCTCGCTGGTGAGGGAAGATCTCTGGCGCATCGGGATTGAGCACCGCTACCGTGACTCCGAAAGCAATCTACTGGCCGCCGATGCCACGTTCTACCCGAATCAAAAATGGGCGTTCAATATCTTTGGTCGCTACGAATTCGAGGAAAGCCGACTTGAAGAGCAGGGGGGCTACGTGCAACGCAAGCTTGATTGTCTCGGTATCCGGGTGGGGGCCAGCGTCCTGCCGGGATACACACGCTCGGATGGGACCGAGCGCGAGGACGAGTATCGCGTTCTGCTGGAAGTCTGGCTGACGGCCTTCCCCGAGGTCGGGCTAGGTTCGGGCGGCTACCGCTAAGCCTGGAGGGACGGGGTCCACCCCGTCCGCAGTGTTGTAAGAGCGAGAGAGAAACAGAGAAGTTAAAACATGATCAAGCACCTTTTGCCAGTCGATCCGCTGCTGTTCGGTGCGTCCGAAACCACCGGTATCGTGGCGGTCGAGGAGCAGGGCGATCAGATCGTCGTTTTTCGCCGTGCTCCGGACGGAGTCCTGGCTACGCAGGCGATGCCCTTTTATCCGTTCGTGCTGATGAAGGCCGAACTGGCGGATGCCTGTCCGGTTGCCGCCGACCGCAAGGGGCTGGAGGGCGGGGGGGGGATTGATACGTTGCTCACGTTCCGTGACAATGCCGGCTGGCTGGAGGCGCGCCGTTGGCTGAAGGCCGAAACCGGGGAATCTCCTGGCGCGCCGGGTGCCCCGTACCTGATCGTGGCTGACCGTGTCCAGCAGTTCTTGCTCCAGAGCGGTTATACCTTGTTCAAGGGCATGGCGTTCGAGCAGATCCAGCGCATGCAGGTGGATATCGAATGTATCACGACACCTGGCTACGACTTCTGCCGTGCCGAGCGTGAAGGCGACCGCATCGTCGCCATCGCCATGGCCGACCAGAGTGGCTGGGTGGACGTTCTGGACGGCTCGAAGGCCGATGAGAAAACCATCCTGCAACAATTTGTCGAAAGGGTGCGGGAGCGCGATCCGGATGTGATCGAGGGACACAACCTGTTCAATTTCGATTTGCCGTATATTGCCACGCGGGCGTCGCGGCATGGCGTGAAACTCGCGCTTGGACGCGATGGCAGCGAGCCCGCGCAGCACCCGAGCCAGTTCAGCACCGGGGAACGCACCGTGCCCTATACGCGGTTCGACATCTACGGCCGGCATGTCATCGACACGATGTTCCTGGCGCAGGCCTACGACGTTTCGCATCGTAGCCTCGATAGCTATGGGCTGAAGTCGGTTGCCGTTCATTTCGGCGTGGCCGCCCCTGATCGGACCTATGTCGCCGGCGGCGACATCAGCGAGGTGTTTGCCAGGGATCCGGCCCGCCTGATGGAATATGTCCGCGATGATGTCACCGAAACCCGTAACGTGGCGGCGTTGCTCTCGCGCAGTATTTTCGCGCAGGCACAAATGCTGCCATTCTCCTACCAGAACGTCTCCCTGCGGGGCAACGCCGTCAAGATCGACGCGCTGATGCTGCGCGAATACCTGCGACAGGGCAGGGCACTGCCGCTGCCGCAGGTCGGACGACCCTTCTCCGGCGGCTACACCGACCTTTTTGCCGAGGGCGTGCTGCGCAATGTCCACCACTGCGATATCCGGTCGCTCTACCCCTCGCTGATGCTGATCCACGGACTCGGCCCGGCAACTGACCAGGCGCAGGTCTTCCTCAAACTGCTCGAAACCCTGCGTACGTTCCGCCTTCATGCAAAAAGCGCCATGCGTCAGGCGGCGGACGAGAATGAACGGCTGGAGCTGGATGCCCTACAGGCCACGTTCAAGATCCTGATCAACTCCTTCTATGGTTATCTGGGCTTCAGGCAGGCGCGGTTCAACGATTTTGATATCGCCGACCGCATTACCCGTGAAGGGCGCGAACTGCTCACGCAAATGGTGATGTGGCTGGAGGACAACGGGGCCAAACCGGTGGAGATCGATACCGATGGTATCTATTACGTGCCGCCGGCCGACGAGGATGCCGGCACGCAGGAGGACTTCCGTCGCCGCTTTGCCGCATCGCTGCCCGAGGGTATCGAGATCGAGTTCGACGGCGAGTATGACGCCATGTTCAGCTACAAGATGAAGAATTATGCCCTGCTGCAGCACGATGGCGAGATGATTATCAAGGGCGCCGCGCTCAAGTCGCGCGGACTGGAACCGTACCAGCGGGATTTCATGCGCCAATTCATTCGCCTGCGTCTGGAAGGTCGCGATCAGGAATTACCCGCGCTGAAAACCAAGTTCGATACCGCCATCGCGCGGCGCAAGCTGCCGATCGAGGCCCTGGCCCGTATGGAAACGCTTTCTGATTCGCTGGCGACCTACAATCGCAAACGCGACGAGGGTGGGGCACGGCGGGCACCGTACGAACTGGCACTGGCCGCTAGCCGCGAATACAAGGCTGGCGATCAGGTAGCCTATTATATCACCGGCACCCGTAAGAACGTGGCCGTTCATGAGAACAGCAAGCTGGTGTCCGATTGGGACCCGCAGAACCGCGACGAGAACGTCGCGTTCTACCAGTCGCGACTGGATGCGCTATACGAGAAGCTGGGTGGACCTAAACAGGATTCAAGACAAGGCGAATTGTTTTAAGGAGGTAGACGATGCAGACGCAATGCAAACGCGGTTTCACGTTGATCGAGCTCTTGGTGGTGATCCTGATCATCACGATCCTGGGGACAGTGGTCGGCGTCAATCTGGCCGACAAGCCGCATGAGGCACGTCATGCCGCCGCTGTGGCGCAGTTGCAGAACTTCAGGCAGGCGCTCAAGTTCTACCAGATGGATAACGGCGCCTACCCGACCCAGCGTCAGGGGCTCGAGGCCCTCGTGGTCCCGTCCAGGCTCGACCCCCAGCCGAGGCGCTTTCCCGCAGAAGGGTATATGGAGCGCCGCGAACTGCCACTCGACCCCTGGGGTAACCCTTACGTCTATCTTATTCCCGGCAGCGGCGGCGAAACCTACGAGGTGCTCTCCTACGGGGCCGACGGCCAGCCCGGCGGCACCGGCAAGGACGCCGACATCTCAACCGCCTCCCTGTAGCCCAGTTGCGCCGCAACTGAGGCGACGGGATGCGCGCACAATCGCACAAATCCGCGTCCGTATGGCCAATCACGGTGCGCTTGCAACGCAGAAGCCTCAATCGCGGCGCGAGCGGGCTACCGTGAGCAAAAAGCTGGTAACCGTTTAAACCAGGAACCCGAATTTTACCGATATTGATTTACGGCTTGATGTTGCACGCCCGGCGTGATAACTTCCCCCGAACCATTTGGATATCTTTCGTCGGGGCGTAGCGCAGCCTGGTAGCGCGTTTGAATGGGGTTCAAAAGGCCGCGAGTTCGAATCTCGCCGCCCCGACCATCTCTTCTAGCAATAAAGTCCTTATTTATAAGGATTTCCTGCGAATTCTAACGAATCTCGCTGCTTTTGTAATCGGTTGCCGATACCCGATCGCAACTCTACAGGATACAGAATAACGGATTCCGGCAGCGAGTGCAGTTGGCTGACGCCAGTGTAGCCGTCGCGGTCGGAAAACCAATCCCATGCGCCAGAGTCCAGTGCTTTGCGGATCTACTGCACTCGGCACCCGCGAGTGAGCGTCAAATCACCATGTCCAGCACTGGTATCCGGATATGGCGGCGGCTGGTTTCGCCTTTGAGCAGGTTCTGCCGCCTCCAGCAGGGGGTATCTCTACTCGTACTTGCGTATTACCGCCCGAACGATCCCGCCGATGGTGAGCGACTGACGGGGGCGGATACGCTGTACCGGGAGTTGGCGGGATCCAGGTAAACGCCTTCGCTATCCTTGCCGTAGTAACAGAAGCAAGCGGGATCGATGAAACTGACGCGGCAGCATCCACCACCTGCATAACGCCAGCCCCCGCATGAGGAAACTCCCCAATCGGCGCAATCTGGTTCCACCCATCCGTCGGCAGCTCAAAAGTCTCACGATTCAAAATCAGTGTGTTCATGAAATCCCTCCTGTACGGGCAAGACCACCATCCCCTACATCACAGGAGCCAGAAAAATTAACCAGTGGAGGTCTTGCCGTCAGGCAGCAATCGGGTCAACACGGTCAATCTGGTCATAAAAGCCGCGCCCCCTCAAAACCCTTGCACTACACCCGCAAATCTGCTTTCATTCCTTATTTAGAAAAAGCTGATACGCTGCGACTTCGACTGGAGCCGCGATATGGGCGTGTACAACCAACAACAGAAACTCACCAGCCATTAGGCTGGGTAACGGAAACGCCTCGGTACGTGATCCGTATGCCAGGTGTTGTGGGAGGAGGGGACTCGTGAGAGCCCCCCCTATCCCGATTAGATTGTGGACCCACCATGCTCTGTGCCGAGGAAAGGATATACATGAAAGTTCTTGCGTTAATTTTGGCGTTTGGTTTCGCGATATGCAGCACAGCCGGTGCTCAACAAGATGGTACCCAGCAATTCTTTCGTGTGGTTTCTGGCTCGCCGACAGTATTAATGGCTCTTAGTTCTGATGGCTGGTTAACATGGAGCAATGCGACGGTTACTGGAACATGTACTATCGAGCGTGCACATCGCCTTACCCCTCCAGTTGCGTGGCTGCCATATTCTCAAGAGACAGTCACCTCTTTCGTGATGCATGCGCGCTGTCAGGGAATAGATACTGAAGCTCCAGAAAATGTATCATCATTCACAGCTCTAGCGGACGATGGCGTAGTGACTCTTTCCAGTGGCGTTGCAGCATCGGCAACACCGACGAAGCCTCCCGCGTATTCCACTCTCGTGGCAGTGGAAGGTGGTTCGTTTTACATGGGGAACGACTGGGGCTCTATATCTGGCAATCCCGACGCGGAGCCTGCGCATCGCGTGACGGTAGATGGGTTCTCCATTTCGAAGTACGAGATCACGAACGATGAAATGGCAGAGATCCTGAACTAGGCAGAAGCTCGCGGGAAACTTGATATTGACGTGGTTAGCGATGGGGCACAGGTTCGAGAATGGGATCTCTCAGTTGCTTCTTAACCTACGTCCTAGCATCTATTTTGGGGACATCCACATATCGTGGAATGACAGTTTGTTCATCGTTGACGCAGGGAAAGGAGATTTTCCATGCGTTGGAGTCACATGGTATGGTGCTGCGGCGTATTGCAACTTCCTGACGGAGGCGCAAGGGAACAGTCTTACTACGTGCTATAGCTTCAGCATCTGGGGCTACAACCTGTCTGCCACCGGTTACCGGCTCCTGAAGCAGAATGGGAGTATGCCGCTAGGGGCGGAAAACGTGGAAACGAGACGACGTACAGCGGTGCAAATGACCCGAGTCCCGGCTGGCGAACCGTCGCTTGGTGTTCAGACAATAGCGGCGGAGCAAGCCACGCGGTCGGCACAAAGAATGCGAACGAGCTGGGGCTGCACGACATGAGTGGCAATGTATTCGAATGGTGTAATGACAAATATGACGCCAATTACTACATAACCTTGCCCGAGAATAACCCTAGCGGTCCCTACTCAGGGACGCAGCGGGTGCGGCGTGGTGGATCTTGGAAGACATCAAACTATACATTTGCAATCGTGTGGTGCAGGACTTCCGTCTACCCGTACGATGTTGATAGTTTCACAGGCTTCCGTTGTATACGTTGAGTTTCTGCTCGCAACTGAGCCTTTGCCATTTGAGGAAAGTTGACATTGAATTCGTTCATTGAGAAATATGTCGAGCGGTTACAGTCCATACGCTCGGAGGAGGAGGATGTCTCTGGGGTGTATCGGTGGTTCTGGCACAACCGAGCGACATATGGGAGAACCGTAGCATCCATCAACAATACCTCACCCGTTCACGCAATTTAATCTAGCATTATCCCTACGGCACATCGTGGCGCGCCACAGGAATGGTCAGCGGCAAGATCAGGGCAGAAGAGAGTGTCCACATGAATACGATTAGGGGCCAGCGTGAAAGTCCCGCACGCCCTTATGTCGATCTTGCAGGACGGTTGATAGTGCATTCCGAAGCGTTTCCCGGGAGACCGGCTTCGAAACCACAAGATCGACCCCGGGAATCCTGAGTCCGCGGGCATTGATCAGTTCCCCGAATCCGGTCACCAGGATAACCGGCATTTCCGGGTTCATACGTTTTGCCCTTGTCGCCACCACATCACCGCTGATTGGCATCATGGCCCGGTCTGTCATCATGATATCGAACGCGTCGGTTTCCAGTCGCGCCAGCCCCGTTTCCGCATCCCTGAACGTCTCGACCTCGTGGCCTTCCGCCTCCAGGTATTTTCGAAGGACCAGCAGGGCTTTATCGTCATCGTCGATACACAGAATGCGAAGATTGAAATCTTGTATCGGTAGCGCCGTCGTGGCGGTCGTGCATCTTGTCCCGGCTACAGGCAGCGAGACGGTTATGCAGGTTCCCTGGCCAAGCCTGCTCTCAACGGACATGCTGCCACCATATTGGCGTGCAATGTTGGCGCACATGGCCAGGCCGAGCCCACTGCCGTTTGCCCTTTTGGTTGTAAAAAACGGTTCCATACACGCGGCCGCCGTTGAGGCCGACATGCCGCAACCATTATCCCGGACACTCAGGGTTACCCTATTCTTGTCGGCAACGGCGTCAATCGTGATCGTCCCGTCTTCCGCAATCGCATGGGCCGAGTTCATCACCAGATGGATAAACAACTGACGTAGCTGCGACGTATTGGCGGCCACTTCGGGAATCGATCCGATCGCGTTGTCGATACGTATGGATTTGCCTTCCC
>CAZOXS010000088.1:0-6951 GCA_964583785.1 uncultured Victivallales bacterium | reverse complement strand
GCGTTGTTGAGCTCGACCTCGACTTCGCCGTTATCCAGGCGGACATTCTTGATCTTGTTGTCGTTGGTGTTCTCGTCCATGACCAGGTTCGCATTGGCCAGGACCCGCACGACATTGCCTTCGGAAATGACAATCACCAGACTGGAGCGGGCACCGGTGCGGATCGCGCTGCCGTAGGGGTAGGCCTTCGATTCCTCGGCTGGCAGGAAGCCAGCCTGGCCCGGTATGCTGACCTGGCATTCCCCGTTGACCGTGACGACACGAAACGCCGGATCAAGAATATCCCGGGCGATTGCCGTGAAAGCAACGCCAGCCAACAGTAGTGCCGCGAGTCCCGACCGAATGCTTTTCATCATGTGGTTCCTTTCCGAATTCACTAGCTTCCTAAGACAACACGGACTGATAGTAGCGAAAGGCAGTATCTGAAGTCAAGCCGCCCGCGAAAAAAAATGTTATCGTTCAAATGTTGAGGCCCGGGTCGTAAATGGCTAAGGATTCGGTTTTTTAAGAAAAGCGAACATCGCGTTTGACAAACACATACGGGGAATGATAAGACTTGCTGCCGTTATGGGACAGCAACTAAGAGTACGAGTCAAACGCAAGCGCCGTGCACGGCAGGAAAAACGTCAGAAGGTGGCGGCGAAAGCCGCTTCCAAGTAGACGTCTCCCTGTTTGCAGGTGTTTCGTGATTGCAAGGGCGCGATGGCCGAGTGGTTAGGCACGGGTCTGCAAAACCTGTTACACCGGTTCAATTCCGGTTCGCGCCTCCAGTTTCAGACCCCGCAGACCGGTTCGGTTTGCGGGGCTTTCTAGTTTATGGAAGTGAGGTCGCGATGCCGGATCTGAGTACAACGTATATGGGATTGAAGCTGGCCAGCCCGCTGATGGCGGGCAGTTCGAGCATTACCGGGACGGCCAGGAAGCTCAAGGCGCTGGAGGACGTCGGCGCGGGGGCGGTGGTTCTGGGGTCGATCTTCGAGGAGCAGGTGCGCGCGGACGTCAGCGAGATGATCGCGGTGCTCGAAACGCAGGACAACCCCGAGGCTTATGACTACATACGGGCGGATTACCCGATGCAGATCGGCCCCGCGAAGTATCTCGATACCATTCGCGAGGCCAAGTCCCTGCTCGGGATCCCCGTGATCGCGAGCCTGAATTGCACGACGCGCGACCACTGGATCGCCTACGCGCGCAAGATCGAGCAGGCCGGTGCGGATGCGCTGGAGCTGAATGTCTACGATATTCCCCAGAATCCCGACGAGGATGCCGCCGCCGTCGAGGAGCGGCACCTGAACCTGGTTGCCGGCGTGTCAGGCGAAGTGCGCATCCCGGTGGCCGTCAAGCTCGGACCGCAATACACGTCACCGGTGAATTTCATTAAACGGCTGACGGCACTGGATGTTCAGGCCGTGGTGCTGTTCAACCGCTTTTTCCAGCCGGTGATCGATATCGAGAAGCTTTCGCTCAAATCCGGACTGAACCTCTCGCGTGCCGAGGACAGCGGTCTGCCGGTGCGCTGGATCGCGCTGCTGCGTGGTCACATTGCCTGCGATATCGCGATGACCACGGGTGTGCATGGGGCCGAGGAGGCGATCAAGGGCCTGCTGGCCGGGGCCAACGCGGTCCAGGTTTGCTCGGCGCTCTACACCCCGGCGGGTGTGGGGGTGATCGGCGACATGCTCAAGGGCATGGAGGCGTGGATGGCGCGGCACGGGTTTAACGGGATCGAGGACTTCCGCGGTCGGCTGGCCGAGCCGGCAGAGGGTGCCGGCCGGGGGTTTGCGCGGGCGCAGTACGTTAAGGATCTTCTGGGTCGGCGGGAGTAGGCGGATGGCAACGACGCGCAGCAGGCAGGCGGCGGAAGCGGCAGTCTCGTGCGAGGGTTGCGAGGCGCGCTGCTGCCGTTACGTGGCGACGCAGATCGATTCGCCGACAGCCAAGCGGGATTATGACTACTTGCGATGGTACCTGCTGCATCGGCATGTGAATGTCTTCATCGACCATGGCGGGGGCTGGTTCATCGAGTTCGAGACCCCGTGCGAGCAGCTGGGCGAGGATCACCGCTGCCGCGGCTACGAGACCCGCCCGCAGATCTGCCGCGGCCATGGCGTCGGCGATACCGATTGCGAGTTCCACGGCGCGACCGAGCCCTACCGGATTCGTTTCAAGACGGCCCAGGCGCTTGAGGATTGGCTGGACCAGAGGAACGTGGACTGGCGTTTCAAGCCGCGGGGACGATAAGGAGATTGGTTTAACTGCGGTTGATACTTATAACAGCGGTTGTGGTGATCCTCGGTGAACGCGAACGGCGACGAGAACGGTGAACGATTATGTTTTCCCCACTCGTAATCCGTTCTCGTCGCCGTTCTCGTAATCCGGAAAAGGAAGCTA
The DNA here is from genome assembly GCA_964583785.1 of uncultured Victivallales bacterium. GTDB lineage: Bacteria > Verrucomicrobiota > Kiritimatiellia > UBA8416 > UBA8416 > UBA8416. The sequence continues at coordinate 4,560 of CAZOXS010000088.1, read as the reverse complement.
ACGTTGTGGTGACAGTCAGAGAAAACCACAATATAGTGTCTGAATGGAAATTACAGGGTAGGAAAACCGAAATGCAACCACAGATTTTACGGACGCCCCATGCCTTGCCGTCACAGCCGGTGCTGGATGTCCGTGACTTGACCATCGGTTTTCGAGCGGAAAAGGGGCGCGTGGATGTGGTGCGCGATGTCAGCTTCTCGATTGCCGAACACGAGACCGTCGCGCTGGTCGGCGAGAGCGGGTGCGGCAAGAGCGTGACCGCCCTGTCGCTGGCCCGGCTGATCCCCTCGCCACCGGTCTCCTACCCGACGGGATCGATCCGTTTCCGTGGTGTCGATACGTTGGGGATGAAGCCACGCGCGCTGCGCGAACTGCGCGGCGGCGGGATCGGCTATGTCTTCCAGGATCCGGCGACGGCGCTCAACCCGGTGTTCCGGATCGGGTTCCAGCTCGAGGAACTGCTGCAGGGCGGGCGGCGGCAGCGGCGCGAACAGGCCGTGGCCATGCTGGATCGCGTGGGGCTACCATCGCCGCAGGCCTGTCTGGATGCCTATCCCCACGAACTGAGCGGCGGGATGCAGCAGCGCGTGGTGATCGCGATGGCCGTTGCCCGGCGCCCCGGCCTGCTGGTGGCCGACGAGCCGACCACGGCGCTGGATGTGACCATCCAGGCGCAGATCCTGGCCCTGCTCAAGTGCCTGCAGCAGCAGTTCGGCATGGCCGTGCTGCTGATCACCCATAATCTGGGCCTGGTGGCGGAGGCGGCGCACCGGGTCCATGTCATGTATGCCGGGATGCTCGTCGAGGGCGGCGATGCCGAGACCGTGCTGACGCGCCCGGCGCATCCCTACACGCGCGGCCTGCTGGATGTCGTGCCGCGACTGGAGAAGGCCGCCGGTCGGCTGGTCGGCATTCCCGGTACCGTGCCGGTGGCGGAGCGGCTGCCCCCCGGCTGTCCGTTTGCCGATCGCTGTCGGCGGGCGGATGCCCATTGCCGCACGACGGTTCCGGGCATGGAGTCGGTTTCCGGCGGGGCGGGGCATCGTGCGCGCTGCTTCCACCCGCTGCGGGAAACTGTCAAAAGTTTTATGAAAAGTATGAAAACGGGGAATCGGTTTACGAGAACGGCGACGAGAGCGGGTTACGAGTAGAGATTCTCTCAATCGTCCACCAATCTCGTCGCCGCTATCGTCAACCGAAATGGACTACACATGAGCGAACAAACGCATCAGAAGCTACCGCACGAGCGACTCGACATATACAGGGTCTATCTGGAAACAGCAAATCTGTGCGCCGATATCGTGGCAAACGCCCCATGCCCAATCGTGGCATTGGACCATCTTGATCGGGCGATGGAGAGCATAGGCGTGAATTTGATGCGCGGTAACGGGCAGCCTGCAGGTTCAGGGGCGCGCACGAACTACCTGGCTGTTGCCATCGGTTCGACGCACGAATGTGCGGCCTCCCTCGATGTTTGCCTGGCTAGGTGCGTGACGGATGAATCCGCGCACACGGCCGGTACACAGAACCTCTGGCGGATACGCGGCATGCTATTGGGTATGAAAAGGGCCAGTATTTCCCGGGCTGTCAGGGAGGAGCAAGCACAGTACGGTGCGTCGAAGTTTCCTTTTGCAGCCCTCGACATGTACCAGGTTGCGCTTGGTGGCGTCCGTTGGATTCAGCAGTTCGTTGCGGACCTGGCACCAAAGAGTCGTACGCAGCGCAAACTGGACACGAGCACCACCGGGACGGTGCTGAATATAGCTGAAGGAAATGGGCGTGAAACCGTGGCCGATCAGAATCGCTTTATGAAGACAGCGCAGGAGCACGCTTATCAGACCCTTCTGATGCTGGACCTGATGGCCGCGAGAAATGAAGCCACAGAGCACCGAATTGCAGAGGGCAAGGCAACGCAAGTGAGAATCATCACGATGCTCCATGCCTGGTGTGAACGCAACGAGCAGAGGAATGACCAGCACTCATGAGGTCGGTGAACGAGAGCGGCGACGAGAACGGATAACGAGTAGAGAGTATCCCATCGTTCACCGTTCTCGTCGCCGTTCTCGTAAAACGAAATAGAGTGAAAACAGAGAGAGAAAACGGGGGAGAAGCCATTAATACGGCTAAACCCATTGATAGCAGATGTTTATATATAAAATGTTCTGTCAAATTTTGACAGAACCCGCTGCGGGAAGGGGAGACGGTATGAGCGCGGAGGACAGGCTGCTGGACGTGCGCGACGTGACGGTTGTGTATCCGGGCCGGCACGGGCGTGCCGGCGTCCGGGCGGTCAATGGCGTGTCGCTGCACATCGAGCCCGGCGAGGTGGTTGGGCTGGTGGGGGAGAGTGGTTGCGGCAAGACCTCGCTCGGTGGGGCGGTGATGGGCCTGCTGCCGCTGGCCGGCGGCGACATTGTCTTCCAGGGCGAGCGCGTGGATCGGAATAACCGGGGCTGGATGCGTAACTATCGACGGCGCGTGCAGATGGTTTTCCAGGATCCGATGGGCGCGCTGAACCCCCGCCTGACGGCAGGCGATGCGATCGAGGAAACACTGTTTGTGCACCGTCATCAGCCCGGACTACAGACCGCGCGCGAGCGGCGCGAGCGGCGGCAGGCGTTGATGGCACAGGTCGGGATGGACGATGCGGTGATGGGTGCACGCTATCCGCATGAACTCAGCGGCGGGCAGCGTCAGCGGATCGGCATTGCGCGGGCGCTGGCGGTGGGACCGCGGCTGCTGGTGGCCGACGAACCGGTATCCGCGCTGGATGTCTCGGTACAGGTGCAGATCCTCAATCTACTCAAGGGTATCAGCGAACAGCTCGGGGTGGCCTGCTTGTTCATCGCGCATGATCTGGCGGTGGTCCGCTACATGTGCCGGCGCACGTATGTGATGGTCGGCGGGGCCATTGTCGAAGCGGGCCCCAGCGACAGCCTTTTCGATTGTCCGACGCATCCCTACACCGCCAGCCTGATCGCGGCGGTTCCCGATGTGGCCCGTGGGCTGGCCAGGCGGTCTGGCATTTTCTAAGAGGCTCTTGCAAAACCCCTTGCTGCGCCCGCTTGAAGCCGGGCGCAGCAAGGGGTTTTGCAAAAAAATAAGGGACACACCATTTATTTGATTATGTTGTTGCGTTACCTTTGCGTTTGTGGGATCTTGGTGTTGTTTTCGATGGCAGCGGTTGGAATGTGCCTGAATTGATGGGGGGGGACGATCATGCGAGTGGCGAGACTGAAGGAATCGGGCAAGCGGGCCTGTTATCATGTGATGAGCCGGGTGGTGGACCGGCAGATGGTGCTGGGCGGCGAGGAGAAGGAGAAATTCCGCAAGCTGATGCGGGCAGTGGAGGCATTTTCCGGCGTGAATGTGCTGACGTACGCTATCCTCGATAACCACTTTCACATACTGATAGAAGTCCCTGAACCGGAGCCGGTTGGCGACGATGAGTTAATCCGCCGGCTGGGCTTCCTCTACGATGCCGACCAGATCAGCCGCATGGCCGACTGGATCAAGGGCTACCGTGAGTCGGGGGAGGATGCCGCCGCCGAGCTGGTCAAGGCACGCTACACGCGCCGGATGTATGACTTGAGCGAGTTTGTCAAGACCCTCAAGCAGAAATACACCCAGTGGCACAACAAGCGCCGGGGCCGCAAGGGGACGCTCTGGGAGGAGCGGTTCAAGAGCATCATGATCCAGCCCGACCGAGCACGGGAGGGCCAGTGGGATAACGCGCTTCTGACGATGGCGGCCTATATTGACCTCAACGCCGTGCGGGCCGGGATCGTCGCCGACCCGAAGGACTACCGCTACTGTGGCTATGGAGAAGCCTGCGGCGGTTCGAGAAAAGCACGGGAGGGGATCGGCGGTATCTTTGCCCATTACGGGCAAGGAGAGTCGCCGTGGCAGGCGATTGGTGGTCAATACCGCCAGCAGCTCTTCGAGCGCGGGGAGAAGACAGCCAGCGGGGTGGGCTTCTCGCGCGAGGCAGTCAGAGCCGTGCTCGACAGTGATAGAAAGCTGACACTCCCGCAGGCGTTGCGCTGCCGCGTGCGCTACTTTTCCGATGGGGTGGTGCTGGGAAGCAAAAGCTTCGTCGAGGATGTCTTCCAGCGTAACCGCGAGCAGTTTGGTTTGAAGCGCAAGAGCGGGGCCAGACCGCTGCGCAGGGCCGAGGCGGGCGAACTCTGCACGATGCGAGACCTTCGCCTGGAGGCCATCTCGCCGCCCAAGGCCGCCTAGCGGCAAAACACTGTGTTCCAGTAGTAGTCCGCCGGTGGATTCTGTCCGGGATCGGTAGGTTTGTGTCCCTAGTCAGGGTTGCATGCATACATAAAGCGTGCATTTTCAGTTCTGTGGCTGTTTTCTGCCTCGTCGTTGCTTTGAAGGGCTAAGGAATTCAATCATTGCCATCATAGATGGAGGCTCTTGCAAAACCCCTCGCTGTGCCCGCTTGAAGCCGGGCACAGCGAGGGGTTTTGCATAGTATTTCTCGGAGCTCTGAACCCATGGACCGTCTGGCATGTCCTGCGCTCGTGTTTCCTGCAAATGGCCATGGCG
>CAZOXS010000087.1:0-3913 GCA_964583785.1 uncultured Victivallales bacterium | reverse complement strand
AGTCCCGATGCCGGCAGCGTCATCCTGCCCAACGGGGCTTCGATCGGCTTCCTGCACCAGCAGGTGGCCGAATCGCACGCCGCCACCCCGCTGCTGATGTTCGCCGAGGGTGGCGTCCCCGCGCTCAACCGTATCGAAGCCGAAATCAATGGCATCGAGGCCGCCCTGTCTGCGGCTGATGAGGCCGCGCGCACGCGCATGCTCGCAACACTCGGCGAGTTGCAGACCGCCTTCGAGCATGCCGGCGGCTACGACCTGCGGCACCGCACCGAGGCAGCTCTCAGCGGCCTGGGGTTCAACGAGAGCGACTTCAACCGCACGATCGGCGAGTTCAGCGGCGGCTGGCAGATGCGCGCAGCCCTCACGCGCGCCCTGGTGGCCAACCCGGAGATCCTGCTGCTCGATGAACCCTCCAACTATCTCGACCTGCCAGCCGTGGAATGGCTACAGCGCTACCTGCGCGACTTCAAGGGCACGCTCCTGCTCATTTCCCACGACCGCTACCTGCTCAATACGCTCACCCAGGTCACGATCGAGGTGGCCAACGGCAACACGGAACGCTACACCGGCAACTACGACCGTTATGTCGAGCAGCGGGCCAGCCGCTACGAGACCCGCTTGGCGGCACAGAAGAACCAGGACCGCAAGATCGAGAAGGCCGAACGCTTCGTGGAGCGTTTCCGCTACAAGGCCACCAAATCGGCCCAGGTGAAGAGCCGGATGAAGATGATCGACCGCATGGAGACCGTGGACGTCCCGCTGCGCATTGTCAGCCGCGGCACCATCCGCATCCCGCCGCCGACACGCTGCGGCCAGGAGGTGGTGCGGCTCGAGGAAGCCGGCCTGACCTACGACGGCCAGCGCTGGGTGCTCAAGGATGTCAACTTGCGGATCGAGCGCGGCGAGAAGCTGGCGCTGGTCGGGCATAACGGCCTGGGCAAGACCACGCTGCTGCGGCTGCTGGCGGGCATCCTGCCGCCAAGCAACGGACGGCGCGTGCTCGGTCATAACGTGGTCCAAGGCTACCAGTCGCAGGAATTCACCGACACCATGAACCCGAACAACACGGTTTTCGAGACAGTCAAATCCATGGTTCCCGAGATGCGCGAACAGGCCGTGCGCGGCCTGCTTGGCGGCTTCGGCTTTTCCGGCGACGCCGTGGAGAAACGCGTCTCGGTGCTCAGCGGCGGGGAAAAGGTGCGCTTGGCGTTCGCCCGCCTGCTGGCCAAGCCCCCGAATTTCCTGCTGCTCGACGAACCGACCACCCATCTCGACATTACCGCACGCGAGACACTGGAGGACGCCTTGCGCAACTACGAAGGCACGCTTTGCATTGTCAGTCACGACGTGACCTTCACCGAGAATGTCGCCACCGGCATTATCGCCATGCGTCCGCCGGGAATTACGCGTTACCCCGGCAACTACGCCGACTACCGCGAGCGCATGGCGGCGGGTGCCGCCCCGGCGGCGACGGTGTACAAACGCAGTACCGCCCCAGTTGCCACAGGGAGCAAGGCACCGACCGATAAGAAGGAATTGCGGCGCCAGCGCGCCAACGAGCGGCAGGCGGCCAACAAGCAAATGAGCGAGCTGAAACGAACCCTCTCCCGCGCTGAAAAGCAGATCGAGATCTTCGAGGCTGAACAGGCGCGCATCCTGGAGAGCATGGCCACACCCGACGCCAACTTCGACTTCGCCGCGACCAACAAGCGCCTGCAGCTCATCCAGGGCGAGATCGCGGAATATACCCGCCGCTGGGAACAAGCCGCCGAGGCCCTCGGCGAGCTGACCGACGAGGGGGGGGCGGGACATTGAAAATGGAAGGGCAAAATTCCACCCAGCCGACCGGCGGTATCGGGCAGGTCCTGCGCGTGGCCTTCCCCCTGATCATGGCCTCCTCGGGGCATGCCTTCCGGCTGTTTGCCGATCGGGTGATGCTCGCGCGCTACTCCCAGGACGCGATCGCGGCCGCCATGCCCGCTGGCCTGACCTGCTTCTGCCTGATGTGCTTCTTCCTGGGCACGGCCGGCTACGCAGGAACGTTTGTCGCCCAGTACGCAGGCGCGAACCAGACAAAACGCACCGGCCTGGCGGTCTGGCAGGGGATCTATATCGCCCTGGCAGGCGGATTGATTGTGGGAATGAGCGCGCCGGCCGCCCACCTGATCTTCGCATGGATGGGGCATAGCGAGGGGGTCCAGGAACAGCAAGTCATCTATTTCCAGGTGCTGGCCCGGCTCAGCTTCGCCCCGATCCTGCTGGCCACCCTGAACAGTTTCTGGAGCGGACGCGGCAAGACCACTGTGGTAATGATGATCGAACTGGTGTGTGCCGCCGCCAACATCCTCCTGAACCACATGCTGATTTCCGGCCACTGGGGTTGCCCGGAACTGGGCATCCTCGGCGCCGGACTGGCAACCGGGCTGAGTACCATGCTGGGTCTGGCGATCGCGCTGATACTGTTCTTCAGTCCAGCTAACCGCCAGCGCTACGGCACGCTGCCCCGCCGGACCCTGGATCTTCCCCTGCTGCGCCGCCTGCTGCACTTCGGCAGTCCGAACGGGATCCAGTTCGCCCTGGACCTGATGGCCTTCAACCTTTTTGTGATCCTGCTGGGACGGCTGGGCACGGTCGAGCTGGAAGCGGCCAACATGGCTTTTGCGATCAACGCCATGGTGTATCTGCCGCTAATCGGACTGGGCATGACCGTGTCGATCCTCGTCGGGCAAGGGATCGGCGGGCAGTGCCTCGTCGCAGCCCGCCGGACGGTACGCAGCGCACTAATCCTGGCACTGATCTGCAATACCGTCGTGGCCGTCGTGATGCTGGCCTTCCCGCGTGCGCTGCTGGTCCTGTTTGCGCGCCCGGATGACCCCGCGCAGCTCCAGGCCCTGGAAACCGCCATCGTCTACATGCGCTATATCACCGCCTACCTGGTTTTCGACGGTTTCTATATCGTTTTCAGTCATGCCATCCGCGGGGCTGGCGACACCCGCTTCGCGATGTGGGCGGGACTATCGATGTCCTGGGGCACGCTGGTGCTGCCCTGTTTCATCGCGCAGCACACGGGGGCCTCGGGCCACGTATTCTGGTCAATCCTGGTCGTCCACGTCCTGCTGGCAGGCTCGGTGTTCCTGGCCCGTTATCTGGCCGGGAACTGGATGCGGATGCGGGTGATCGAGGAAGTCCCGACCGCCGAGATCGAGATCCAGGCCGACCGCGGGATTTAGAGGTGGGCGGTGGGCAGTTGGCGGTGGGTAGTGGGTTAGTCGCGGGGTAATACCGCATCGATCGCCGCCTGCCGCGCGGCTTCGCCGACCGCTGCCAGGCGCTCGCGGTAGTGCCGCACGGTCTGCAGGTAGCGCTGCACCTCCTCATCCCCGACCTTGCGCTTTGCGCCCTTGGCGCTGCCATAGAGCAGCGGCAGGATCGCCGGCAATGGCAGGATGTCATCGATCTGTAGCGCGAGATTCGCCGGACCGTCGAAAAGCCCTGTACGCTTGAGGACATCGAGCATCTTCGTACAAAGCTGCGTGGTACAGGTGATCGGCCGCCAGCGCGGCAGCTGGCAGCCGGCCGGACCCAGCGCCGGGCACGGACCGTTGCCGGGCATGCGGCCCAGCGCCAGCGGAACGAGCTTCTCGTACCAGCCGCGGTCCCGGCGGCATTGCAGCGGGTTGAGCGTCTCCCAGGTATCATGCACCTGGTTATCGATCATGCAGCAGCACCATTGGTCGCGCGCCTGCCGCTGGCCGCAGGCGGACTCGCGCAGGGTCTTGCGCGCGCAACGGCCGCACAGGTCGCCGAACAGCGCGAAGAAACGCCAGAGCTCGCGCTCGATCTCGTGAAAATCCTTCAAGTAGCGGCTATTGGTTTCCATTTTCTGTAGCCCGCTCGCGCCGCGAGCGCGGCT
>CAZOXS010000086.1:0-3931 GCA_964583785.1 uncultured Victivallales bacterium | reverse complement strand
GGACGGCAGAACCATTTCCTGCCGGATAGTGAAGCAAGAAAAGATGAGGGCATACCTTGTACCCCCTGATGGGGTTAAATTCACACATAAGGAGCACCGCCACCTGCAGCGGGAAGCCGTCAAGTCATGGGCGGATCAAATCAGCGGATCACTGGGGGGGCTTCTGGAATCGGAGCGGGTTTTCAGTGGTTCACGCATTCCCCGGCTGCACGTCCAGTTGTCGGTTTTCTGCCCGGTCTGCGACCGCCGGACACCGTCTGACCACTCCACGACACCAGCGGGTCTTATCCGGAATGCCTGCACCTTCTGTGGCACATTGCGCAAAGGGCGACCGTTCATCAGCAAGGCTGAGTTCGTCAACATCAACGAGTGTCGGCAGACGCTCCAAACCAACGCCCGGCAGGGCAAAGGGGGATTTGATGAAGTCCACGCCGTATGATTATCCCGCAGCTACCAAACTGGAAAACTACGTGCGGAAAAGATACTGGAACCAGCTTTCACCGGGCGAGTTGTCCTTCTATTGTAATGCATTCCCGCATCTGGAACGCTCGGGACTCGGTCTATGCGCACCCATTACGGCAAGCTACAAAGACATGGCGAAGGCTGGGTTTCGCGATCCTTCGCGCATTAGAGAGGTTCTTGCAGCCCTTGAGGGGGTTTTGTGCGAGGTTCTCATCGGCAGCCCGATCAAGAATGGTAAATGCGCAACGCAAATTCGACGCTATAGCCTTCAGGAACTGATGCGCGGCGAGCCTAAATCCAAGCTGGTTGACTACGCGCCACCCGATTCACGGATGTTAGCGGATCTCCTTGCCTCGCGTTCATTTACTTACGGTGACAACATCGCTTGCCTGCCGTTCTGGAACGTCCTCAAGACAGGTCGGATTCAATCAAGCAAACCGAACATTCAAGGCGATCCTGAACCGACACGCGTTACCAATCTATCCGCTGGCCTTCGGCCCGGTGAGGTCCTGTTCAACCTTGACTACAAGTCTGCCGAACCGACATTGATACAGCATGCTTGCAGCTACAAGTTTGATTCTGATCCGTACATGATAGCCGCAAGTTTATTTAGTATCACTCGCGATGAAGCAAAGAGAAAGGTGAATAAAATAGCGTATTTCCCTGATAGCGTGAAGGCGGTGTCCTTCTGGCAATGTCCTCCAGCAGTAGAGGCGTTCATGCCATATGCCACAGCCATTGAGGAACGCAAGCAGGTGCTATGGGATGTTGGTGCACCCCGGAATAAAAAACGCCGATTCGTTCATACGCTTACCGGTAGCAAGATCGAATCGGACCGCGCAGACTCGCCACACCGGGGCCGTATCCTGTCATGGCAGATTCAAGGCACGGTGGCTGATCTACTGAATGCAGCAACACTGCAAGCTATCGAACTCGAAGCGGTTCATGGCTGGAGAGTTCTTGTACCACTCCATGACGCTCTTTATGTCGCCGGACGACCTGAGCATGTCGAGGTCTTGCGCAACATCATGCAGGCCGATTCTAACAAATTGGGTCTGCCTCTCACGGTTAGAATCCATGCTTATGAGAAGGGGGGCGTTGTTTGCAAATGCATATAACAAAAATCACACTCTACTGTTTGCAAATGCAAACCCTTATTCCAGGGTATATGGAATGTCTGGTCTGCCTCGCCGCCTGGGGGTGCTCATGAAGACTAACTATTCTAATCCACCACTGACTATTGTCATCGACTCAAGAGAACAGCGACCGCTGGTATTCCCGGACAACATCCAGACTGTCCGGCAGAAGCTCCTTACCGCCGACTACAGTGCCCTCGGGATCGAGCATCTGTTTGCAGTCGAACGTAAAAGTATCCCCGACCTTGTTCAAAGCTGTACACACCAGCGCGAGCGATTCGAGCAGGAGCTACACCGCCTCCGTGGGTTCAGGTTCAAGCGACTCCTGATTGTCGGCTCCCGGCAAGACCTGTTAGACGGTAAGTACTTCAGCAGGGCCAAGCCACAGGCAATCACAGCGACGCTATCCGCGTTCGAGGTCCGGTACGACTTGCCGGTCGTCTGGGTGGATACCCCGGCAGAGGGTGGCAGAACGGTTGCCGTGTGGGCGTGGTGGTTCGCACGTGAAATTATCAAGAACGCGACCGCCCTGAACCGGGAAGGCATCAAATGACCGTGAAAATCGCCCTTGCGTATTCCCCGAAACGTAAAAACACCATTTTACTGGGGATTTTGGCAATTCCTCGCTACATAAATTAACTCCAACACACCCATACTATACCATATTATACCATGCATCAGCATCCGGCGCAGCCGTTTGACGTATCACATTTGTCTTTATGCCAAAACGCACCCATGCTGCCCGTCATAAAGCTTGCAGTCCTGTGAGATCGGATGTTCGCACATCACGTCGAACAGCCCAGCATCATTCGCACAAAACGCTTAACAATATGCGCGTTGCTTTTAATTTCACGTTAGGCTTGCACACGAAAGCCATTCCTGATAATCGGAAAGGTCGTGGGCTACAGTTGTCAGCAGGCAAGCAATGATTCGCCATTAGCCGAGGCCAGAGACCCCCGCACTTTGGGATTCACAAAAAAGGAGTACAAAAATATGGTTTACTTATTGATTATCTTTATCACCGTTGTTTTCTACCCTGTTGTTGTGTCATCAACTATGGCCGAAGAGGATAGCGATCCTAGCGAATTCATCTCCCGTCTTATCAGGACTAAGTACGGCCAAGATCCAGAACAATCCGCAGGGGAAGCCGGACAGGAGGCATGGCAGGCAGTCATTGGGAACAACACGTTCCAGCCGGAATGGTACAAAGTTATAGAACGACTTCCTGAAGTGCCTGTTGGCCCAGCGGGAATGCGCGGCGATTTGCATAAACAAAATCATATCTTCGAACACAACCTGTATCATTCTATGACTGGTGAGCAATACTTACGCAAAAATCCAGATTTTAACCTAAGAAAAGAGCAGAAACGGCGAGACAATATTGATAAAGAGCTTTCATTACTCATTAATAAAGCAAAAAAAATCGCTAGCGGGGTATCCGATCCTGATGAACGGCAACGGGCAGAGAATGCTTATGCATTCCTTAAGGCCCTTCAAAGCGAATATAAAATACTTTGGGAGGACAAGTCTCTTTCCAAATAGCCATCAAGACAAAAACCCCAATAGATCACGAGAGTCTCTAAATAATCCGCCCGCCAGACGAAACATGATTCCCCCTGCTGTTCACGCCCCCTGGTGGGGCAAGGGGCCGGGGGTGCCTTTTGCCCGTCTCACACAGATGTGAAAGATATTTTTTCCGCTGCCGTCCGGAAGCTGGGAAATGCACAGAACGGGCTGAATCAGGCCGCTTCCCTTCACCGGCTGGCAGCTTTATTGTGCCCGGATGCATGGGCGGTGGAGTAGATATTGACGCCGGTGCCGCTGGTGAGTTCACTAGCCCAATGAAGAAAATTTCAGACCTTGAGTTTACGCATGAGGTTGAAAATAGGTTGAAAATCCTGTTTTCGTGTTCCGGTTGTGTTTGTGTAAGTGCTTGATATTCATGGAGCCAACGATCCGAATCGAACGGACGACCTGCTCATTACGAGTGAGCTGCTCTACCGACTGAGCTACGTTGGCATGTGTTTTTATATTAAGGACTTATGCGTTTTGTGGTCTTGCGTTTGTCCTGTTTTTGGTCAGATTGTTACGACTTTGGTTGATTCTTACCTGTCGAATCGCTACGATCTAACCAGAAACGTGTGGAAACATAGCAGGGGTTAAATGTCATGGCAAGTCTTTTCAAAAGGCCGGGGTAATGGGTCAGTTTTAGGGGGGTGCCACAGTTACCTATGGTTATGCGTTCTTTCAGCCTTGCTGGTTATTGGCCCTTGCGAGGAGCCTAGCCGGCCGGGTCTCCTGGTCTGGCCAGCAGGTGTTCGGCGACGTCGAGC
>CAZOXS010000085.1:0-3777 GCA_964583785.1 uncultured Victivallales bacterium | reverse complement strand
TTGCTCGACGTCGCCGAACACCTGCTGGCCAGACCAGGAGACCCGGCCGGCTAGGCTCCTCGCAAGGGCCAATAACCAGCAAGGCTGAAAGAACGCATAACCATAGGTAACTGTGGCACCCCCCTAAAACTGACCCATTACTCGGTGGGCGTTTATTTCCTTTACTTTTTTACGGCAGATGTTTTAGGATCACCACTCCACGTTTTTTTGATAATCCAGTCAGGTAGAAATAGAACGTATGCGTACTCAGGTGTTTACTGTCAAATCACTGATTTTCGGCTTAATTGGATTGCTTGTTGTCAGTTGCTTTCCTGCTCTTGCCGCGACTTCGCTCAGTATGGGCGATTCCATCAAGGGATATCTGCCAATTCTGCCCGTATTCCTGATTATTTTGCTGTCGTTTGGCTGGAATGCGCTTGCGGGACGGTTCTGCAAGCGGCTTGTGCTGGGAAGTGGGGAGTTGGCCGTTGTCTTCTGCCTGATGCTGATGATGGCGTGGATTCCCTCGATGCAACAAGCGCTGGTGCGCACGCTAGTGCTGCCACGCTATGAGGAATTCTCCACCAATGCAAGTTGGCAGGAGGCCGGTGTTACCGCGCGCCTGCCCGAGCGGATCTTCCCGCGCGGCGCCGATGGTGAAACCATCGGCGAACGGACGCATTTTGGTATGATTCAGGGACGGATGCCATTCAGTGCCATTCCTTACGACGCCTGGATCGGACCGCTGTTGCATCTGCTGCCGCTGGTTTTGGTCTTGTCGATTGGCTTGCTGGCATTGACGTTTATGGTTCACCGTCAGTGGTCGGTACATGAGCAATTGCGTTATCCGGTTGCGTCGGTTGTGGATGCCCTGATTGAGCAGGATTCGCGCGGGGCGGCAGGGGCGATTTTCCGGAACCGGCTTTTCTGGGTCGGGTTTGCGTTTGTGTTCGGGCTGCACCTGCTGCGCTATCTGCACACCTGGTTTCCTGCCAATATGCCAATGCCTCGAGTTGAGTACGGGTTGAAATGGAGCACGTTGTTTCCCCGCATGATGCCGTCAAACGCAGGGATGTTCCTGCTGGAATGGATGCCGATCAGCTTTGCTCTCCTGGGTATTGCCTACTTTGTGCCGGCTGACGTCAGTCTTTCGGTCGGGCTGACCGCTCCTCTGGGAACGCTGCTGGGGATTCAGTACTACCTGATATCGGGCAATCCGGTCTCATCCGGCGATCTGGATGTTTTCAGGGCGGGAGGATTTATTGCGTTCGGTATTATCCTGACCTATACGGGACGAACCTACTATTTCCCGATCTTGCGCAAGGCCATCTGGCCCGGGCGGAGCGGGCAAAACGTTGACCCCGGCGGCGTGTGGGCCGCACGCGTCTTTCTCTCGGCCTACCTGGCGTTGGTGTTGATTGTGACCGGTATGGGCGTGGGCTTGCTGATGGCCTGGTTGATCGTGACCTTCGTACTGTTGATCTTCCTGGTGGTTACCCGTCTGGTTTGTGAGACCGGTATCCCGTTGATAACCCCCGGATGGTCCTTGCAGGGCGTCCTTGGCGGGCTTTTTGGGACCGCGGCGCTCGGTGCAACCCCGCTAATGTTCATCACATTCCTGAGCTCGACGCTGGTTTCCTCTAGTTCGTCGCAACTGGCGATGCCGTATATGGCAACCAGCCTGAAGATTCTGGACGACAACAAGGTTAAGCTGGGGCGGTTTGTACTAGTCGCCAAACTTGGAATGCTGGTGGCACTGGTGGCTGGAGCGGCAGCCGTGATCACCATTCTTTACACCAAAGGGGCTGGCAACCTCAATGGTAACGAGAGAAGTTTGTGGGAGCAGAGTGCGCGAAGTGTGCTGACCATGATGGATTTTGGGCAATACGAGGCGTCGCAGGCAGCTCACGGGGTTGCCAAACTGGGCCTCATCAGCCCGGATGGTCACACGGTTCGTCTAGTGCTGATTGGGCTGGTTGTCGTCATGGGTTGCTATCTTCTTCGGTTCCGCTTTGCAAAATGGCCTTTACATCCGCTCTTTTTTGTTGTCCTGGGAACGGGGTTTGCCAATACCTCGTGGACCTGTTTCCTACTTGGCTGGGTGATCAAGTCGCTGGTGGTGAAGGTGGGTGGCGGGCGTACATACCGCAGTGCTAAGCCGCTGTTTGTCGGCTTCATCGCGGCTGAATTGATGGCGATCGGCATGATGTTGGTTGTGGGGCTAATCTACCACGCGATAACGGGCAAGGCACCTGTTACACCATGGATGTTGTAATGACGAACAAGAAAATCATAGATGTACGCGACCAGGTGACGCTTTCGTTCGAGAAGTCCTTCCGGTTTTGTCGCAAGGGGATTTCCTATCGCCTTTTCCGGTCATCGCTCACGCTGGCGGTGGTTGTGGTGGCGGTGGCGTTCTTCACGGTTCTGCTCGGCGAGGGGGTGATTGTGCGTGCAACCTCCCATGGTGTGACGGGCGAGATGCAGGCGCAACGCGAGGCGGCCACGCTGCTCATGCACTTGTTTCACCGCTACTCGAACCGTGATTTGTCCGTGAAACTGGCGGGTATGCGGAACCAACCGGGACGGATTGCCGAATTTGCGCGTGTCAGCGGTATTCCCGAACCGGACGTCAAGGATCTGGTTTCGCAGTGCTACGTCGAGCAGCGTTTTTTGCGGTTCTTTCAAACGCTCTCACCTGGCAAGCGTGTTGTCCTGGTCAAGAAGCATGAAGGCAGGGATGTTTTTACCTATCTGGCTGATCAGGATGTATGGCGAGCGTTCGACGCGTCGCTGGAGAAGATGCGTTCGGTGCGGCTTCCGTTGGAGGTTAGGCATCTACGGACCTTTATCGACAACTACCAGGAGTTTCTTGCCGCCCTGGATGCGGCGCGTGTTGGGCGGAATCGCATGGTCGCGGCGATGGACGCTGAACTTATATCGCGGACCGACGGCGAGGAGGCCTCCGGATGGCTGGGACAGGCTCCGGAGCGCGAGGTCGAATCCTGGCGCCTGACGGTCGTGAAAAACGGTTTTGACCTTGATCCGCAGACGATGGCGCGGGTGCATGCAAGCTTACGTCTAGCGGCGCTGGAAAACCGGATTTCGACGTTGCTGCAGACGCCGGCAAAGCGTGAGGAATGGAAGCGTATCATGCAGGATACCGCTGGTCTTGAGGAGAAACTCCTGATGCTGGGTGACGAACGGGTGACGCCGATCATTGGTGACGCGTTCAGCATGGCGGAGCGGGAGGCGGTGGCGTCCCAGTTCGCCCGGATGAAGGCCTTGCGCGATCTCGAAAGCAGGCTTCCGCCTATCGAGCTGGATGCCACGGGGATGCGCCGTTTCCTTGATGGACGTCAGTTGTTTCTCGTGGCGATCTCGTTCCTGGTGTGCATGGTTGGAATTACCAATGCGATGCTGATGTCCATTACCGAACGGTTCCGCGAAATCGCCACGATGAAATGCCTGGGCGCCACGGATGGCTTTATCCTCAAGCAATTCCTGATCGAGGCGGCCATCCAGGGCGTGATCGGCGGGGGCGCCGGTATGCTGATCGGGATTCTCATCGCGGTCATCAAATCCCTGGCTCTGTACGGTGGCGTGATTTTCGTGCACTTCCCGGGGATTCAGATCCTGGTTTGTGCGGTAGTGACGGTGATCGTCGGAATTTTGCTGGCCATGCTGGCTTCCATCTATCCGGCGCGCGCCGCCGCCAGAATGGCCCCCATGGATGCGATGCGGGTGGAGTAGGATTGTTATGCCATTTGATGCGCTAAAATATGCAGAAGGTAAGGA
>CAZOXS010000084.1:0-3994 GCA_964583785.1 uncultured Victivallales bacterium | reverse complement strand
AATGATTATTTTGACATATTAAACCTAAAATTAGTCTTCATAGAGGATTAAAAAAAGAGAGAAAAATTAAACTAATTTTATCTCTCTTATATGGGAAAATTTAATCATCTCAGCCACACACTTTTTACAATTAAGCCATAATACTCTATCTACATCAATCCAATGAACAGCAAATTTTCAAAATCTGAAAGAAAACTGAGCTAGTTTCAAGGATCCAATAACAAGATGAGATTATGTTTTATCATACTCTATATGATGAAATGGAACATGAGCATATAATTTCACACAAATATCAACAATAAATGAAGAATTAAATCAAGCAGTAGTAAAGTGAAATTATTATCCAATAAAAACTTGAGATAGTCCAAGTATAATAAAAGATAGCAATAATAATTATATAGTAGATTGATGAGTAGATTTACCATATCTAGCAGTTGCATGATGAGGATGAAGTAGTTCATCAAGTTGATGACCAATAGAAAATTGATTATGTTGAAGTGATAACGGATGAAATTTTACATCAAATCCAACAAATCTATGTAGTGCATGAACAGCATCATCAGTAACAGATAATGGATCATGAAATACATATACATGGACATGTGATTGAATAAATTGATGAACAACAGATAGTTGTAGTGCAAATAATACAAATATCTCACAATATCCATGATGTAATGAAATAGATATAACAGTATGAGCATATACAATATCAGCTTGTAATTTATGAGAAACAATAGCAGGTACAGATCGGTCATATTCATGAGGGGATTATTATCAATGGTGAAGAAATAAAAATTTTCCATATACTACTAATAATATTGATCGTGAAACTACACCTATAGATTGAAGTATATGATTAAATGCAAGTACAGATACATACTTTCTTGTAAGAGATGCTAGCTTAGCATCACCATATACTTGGGCAAGTACAGATATAACAAATAATTGGTGAGAAACAACAAATACAAGTGTAGCAAGACAATGACCATGTGCAAGTTGATATCATGTACCAAGTAGTACAGAATGGTCTTGAATAGTAACAGCATGATGATGGTGGAATGATTGAGATTGAATGGTAGCAACTCTTAAATTAGCTGCATCAGGTCGGTATAACTATAATGGTGGTACTAAATCTGGACAAGGACTTGTTGGTAGATATTGGTCATCTTCTACTAATGGTAATAATGCTGATTATTTAAATTTTTTCGATCCATATATGTCTAATCCTACTGTTAGTGTACTTAACTGAGCTCGTGCTTTTGTTTTCTCTGTTAGGTGTTTCAAAAACTAAAAATATTAAAATTAGTTTTTAGAATTATAATATAATTTAAAACCCCATTTACTTATAATTAAGTAAGTGGGGTTTTTATTCTAAATATCATAAAAATTTTAAAATAACATAAAAATAATTATAATGTTTTTATAAACTATATTTTAAATAAAAATAATTAAATTTTGAATGAGTAAATTTATAGAAGATCAAGTTAAAAAACTTAGAGCAAGTCAAGTAGAGCCAGTCAGATCAAGAGTTATGTTTAATGGTGATTTTGATGCTGAAATGGAAGCATTGATATGAAAAGTAGAGCTTGCAATTGAAAAAGAAATTGTTCCAAAATATGGTATAGAATATCTAAATTTTTGAAATACAAGTATAAAAATAAAAATAAATGATAAAGTTGAACTTATAGAAAAACTTATTACTTGTAATTTTGCTTATAACAATATTGATGCAAAATTTGGTTATATAGATCCACAATTTTTAATTTCAGAAATATCTAAAAAAATAAAAGTTTATAATTTATGAAAATTTTCTATTACTCAGCATGATAAAATAGCTAAAAGTTTTATAAAAATGCTTATAAATATAATACAAGAGTATTAATATTATTATATAAATTTTAAAATATGTTTAATTTCTTATTTAATTTTATTAAGTTTTTACTTAAATTAATTTTGATAATTTTTATACCAGTTGTTGCTATTATTTCTACATACAATTCATATCAAACTCCTAGTTTGTATAGATATTGGAATTCTGATCAAAAAATATTACCAGAAGTTAGTTTCTCTTGAAATATAGTTGAAATTAAAGGTATAAGAAATTTTGATTATAAATCTACTACTGATTATAAAGTAAATTACTATAATGGATATTATAATTTAGATAAAATAGATTCACTTTATTATATTATAGAGCCTTTTTCAAATCATGATTGACCAGCTCATACTATGCTTTCTTTTTGATTTTCTGATGGTAAGTATTTAACTATTTCAGCTGAAATAAGAAAAGAAATATGAGAAAGTTTTAATGCTGTTATGTGAATATTAAATCAATATGAATTAGTTTATATGATATGAGATGAAAATGATTTAGTTAAGTTAAGAGCAAATTATAGAAAAGATGATGTTATAATGTATCCAATCAAAACATCAAAAGAAAATATTTCAAAATTATTTGTATCAATGTTAAATAGAGCCGATAAATTAGGTAAACTTCCAGAATTTTATAATACACTTTTAAATAATTGTACAACAAATATTTATAATCATGTAAATAAAATAAGGGAACTCGATAATAAACAAAAGATTTCATGGTCAATTAATACATTTTTACCATCACATAGTGATGAAAATATATATAAATTATGACTTATAGATACGAATTTATCTTTAGAAGAAGCAAGAAAATACTATAAAATAAATGAATTATCAGAAAAATATAGTGATAGTAAAGATTATTCTAAAGCAATAAGAAAAGAAATAAAATAAATTTATACACCATATATTTGACAATATATATAGTTTATGTATAATAATTTATATTATATAAATTTTAAATAAAAAAATTAATATGAATAAAGAAATTAATAATTTTTCATGAATATGATATTTTGATTATCAATTAGATGAATTTTTAGAAAAACCTGATTATAATATTGAATTTCATTTACGGCAACAAGAATTAGCTTATAGATTTAAAATTTGACAATTACTTAAAAATATATTAGATTTAGAACATGAAGTTAAATATGATGAAGATTATTATTTATTAATTCTTAATTTTTGAAAATCTATTGTTGATTTATGAATTTGAATTAGTGTTTGTATGGTAGACAAATCAGTAAATCATATATTATGAAATCAAGATAAATATAGAAAAAATATTTCTTCTAATTCTGAAACTGTTAATTTTATTTTTTATAATTTATGAGAAAAATATTTATTTGAAAGAAGTATTTTAAATCAATCAATTTCTACTATAAAAGATTGATATAATATTCTTTTATGATCTGATATTGAACAATTATGAAATAAAATTATAGAATGTGTAAATTTAATAAAAGAATCAGAACTTATTTTAAAAGAAAAATTGGCATAATTAGATTTATAAAAAAATAAAATAAAAAGTAGAGTTTTCTACTTTTTATTTTATTTTTCATCCTCAAATTTGTAGCCAAATATCAGTTTCTAATTTCTCTGGAACATTAAATTTTTGTATAAATATAGTTTCAAATAAATCTTTTAAAGTAAACATAGAATTATATATATCAATTGAAAATCAATTTCTCTTTTCTCTCTTTTCTATATTTCAAAATAATTTATCTAAATAAGCCTTATATCAAGACAAATTTTCATATTCTATATATAAAAATATATCTTTTACAAATCTATTTTTTGAATCTAAATTAGAATCTTGTATTACCCATATATTTATAAATATTAATTTTAAATTTAACTCTTTATCACTGTATTTATTTATTAATTTATTATATTTATCTTTAAAAAATTTATTTTTTTCAAATATCTCAATTATTTTATTATTTACTTTAAATTCTAATTCTCTTTGTGCTTTTTGGCTTAATTGTAAAAAGTGTGTGGCTAAAATAAGGAGTATTTGGTATAATAAAGCCAAATACTCCTTTATTTTTAACTATGTTAAATAAAAATAGCCATAAAATCTGTAAAAAATGTAAATCAAAGGAAATAAAAA